>JBBDWW010000088.1:0-1143 GCA_040902645.1 Dongiaceae bacterium
AGGTGATGGGCCAGATCATGGTCGCGAACTTCGCCGACAACCAGCAGAGCTGGCGCTTCCTGTCCGATGGCAGTTCGGAGAGAATCGTGGCGAAGAAGGGCGACGCGCCGTTCAATGCGCACGAGTATTTCATGACCAATCCCAGCCTTTCGGGGCGCGGCAAGGCCCTGAAGGCAAGCTCGCCAAAACCGCTGAAGCGGCGCGTCAGGGGAGCCTGACGGCTTGCCGAAGCTCGCGATTGAAGACGCGCCCGGCCGGCTGAACGATTCCGGTCCGGTGGCGATCGTCGATATCGGCTCGAATTCCGTGCGTCTGGTCGTCTACGAGCGGCTGGGCCGTTCGATGACGCCGCTGTTCAACGAGAAGGAGCTCTGCGGCCTCGTTCGGGGCGTGGCGTCCGGCGGTCGCATCGATGCGGAGGCGATCGCATCGGCGCTCACCGCCATTCGCCGGTTCGTGGCGCTGACCCAGCAGATGGGCAACGTCGCGCTGAACGTCATCGCGACGGCTGCGGCGCGCGAAGCGTCCAACGGCAAGGAATTTATTGCCGCGGTCGAGACGGTGGCCGGCGCGAAGGTCACGATCCTGTCCGGCGCCGAGGAGGCGCGGCTCAGCGCGCTCGGCATCATCGCGGGATTCCACCAGCCGAACGGCGTTGCCGGCGATCTCGGCGGCGGTTCTCTCGAACTGGTCGATATTCATGGATCGAATATCGGCAGCGGCGAGACGTTCCCGATCGGCGGGCTGCGGCTGGAGGAGGCCTCGGAGAAGTCGCTGAAGAAGGCGGAGAAGATCGTCGCCGAGGCGATCTCGCCGTCAAAGGCTCTCGCCAGAGGCGCCGGGCGGCCGTTCTATGCGATCGGCGGCACGTGGCGGTCGCTGGCGCGTCTGCACATGCGGCAGAAGGGCTATCCGCTTCATGTGATGCACCACTACTCGATCGAGCCGGACGAGGCGGCCGATTTCTGCCGCATGCTTGTCCGCCGGGACATCGATGCGGTGGATTCGATCGAGGTGGTGTCGCGCAACCGCCGTGCGCTCCTGCCCTATGGCGCGGCCGTGCTCGAACAGGTCATCAAGGCGATGCAGCCTTCCGAAATCGTCATGTCGGCGCTCGGCGTGCGCGAGGGGCTGCTGTACGAC
>JBBDWW010000089.1:0-1138 GCA_040902645.1 Dongiaceae bacterium
CCCAGTCCACGTACTCCAGCCAGTGGCAGGTCGGCGTCACCGCCAGCAGATGGCAGCTCGCCTCCGGAAACAGGTGGCTCGACATCTCCACGCCGGCGGCTTGCGCGAGCGCCGCGGCACGCATCCAGCCGCTGACCCCGCCGATCCTTTGCGCATCCGGCATCGCGTAGTCGCAGGCCTGTGCCGCGAGCGCCTGCGCCATCTGCTCCGGCCCCATGAAGTTCTCGCCGATCTGGATCGGCGTCGCCACCTCGCGCGCAATGCGCGCGTTACCGGCGAAATCGTCCGCGCGCACCGGCTCCTCGATCCAGGTCACGCCGCCCTCGTCGTCGATCATGCGCCCGCGCTTCAGCGCTTCGGCGACCGTGAGGCCCTGGTTGAAGTCCACCATCAGGATGATGTCCGGCCCGATCGCCTTCTTCACCGAGCGCAGCGCGGCGAGGTCATCCACGGCGTGCGGGCGGCCCAAGCGCAGCTTCACGGCCGAAAAGCCTTCTTTCACCAGTTCGGTCGCCTCTTTCGCCAGAGGCTTCAAGGGCATGATGCCGAGGCCTTTCGAGTTGTAGGCGGGGATCGGGCGCGGCGTGCCGCCCAGCATGCGCACGAGCGGCAGGCCCTGCGCCTGGCCAAGCGCGTCCCAAGCCGCCATGTCGATGCCCGACATGGCGAAGAGCACGATGTTATGCACGCCAAGCAGCGTGTATCGCGCGCGCAGCTTCTTCTCGATGTCGAAGGGCGCCACCGCGTCGCCCTTCAGCATCTCCGCCATCGACTCGACGAGCGCCGCGATGGGCCGCAGATTGTGCTGGCCGATGCCGAACAGATAGGAGCGCCCGATGATGTCGCCGTCGGTGTGCAGATCGACCAGCAGGAGCGGCGCCACGGTCAGCGCGCCGGTGCTGGTGGCGAGCGGCCGCTTCATCGGCGCCGCCACCGCGCGAGTGCGGATCGACTTGATCTTCATGCTCAGCTGCCCTTGAACGCGGGCTTGCGCTTTTCCATGAACGCGCGCCGCCCCTCTTCGTAATCCGTGCTCTTTGCGCAACGCTCGATCGCGGCGCGCATGCGCTCTTGATCTGCCAAGCCGACGGACTTCGAATACTCCTCGAGGATGGTCTTGGAGTTGGCGATGCTGAGC
>JBBDWW010000090.1:0-7223 GCA_040902645.1 Dongiaceae bacterium
CGGAGGACCAGCCGGGCTATCACGCGACCGGGCGGTCGGCCGCGCTCTGGACGCCGCATTACGGCAACCGGCTGGTGCGCACGCTGATCGCAGGCAGCCGCGATTTCTTCATGACCCCGCCCGATGGATTTGCCGACCATGCGTTGCTTGAGCCGCGCGGCCTGCTGACGTTCGCCGCGTCCGATCGTGTCGATGCGATCGACCGGCAGCTTGCCGAGATGGGACCGGGCCATCGCGTGCAACGGATCGAACCGGCCATTGCCTGCAAGATGGTGCCGATCCTGCGGCAAGAGGGGATCGCCGCCGCGCTGTACGATCCCGACGTGCTGGCGATGGATGTGAACGCGATCCATCGCGGCTATCTGCGCACCGCATCGCGCAAGGGCGCGGCACCGCATTGCGAAGCGCGCATCATCAGCATCACGCGCAACGCCAATGTCTGGCATGTCGCGAGCGACGCGGAAGCGTTCGAGGCGCCGGTGATCGTCAACGCGGCCGGCGCCTGGGCCGACGAGATCGCGATCATGGCCGGCGTGAAGCCGGTCGGATTGCAGCCGATGCGCCGCACCGCCGTCATCGTCGACGGGCCCGAGGGCATCGACGTGCAGAACTGGCCGGTGGTCGACGGCGCGAACGACGAGGGCGAGCGCTATTTCAAACCGGAGGCGGGCAAACTGATGCTCTCGCCGGGCGACGAGACGCCGGTCGAACCGCAGGATGCGCAGCCGGAGGATCTCGACGTTGCGATCGTGATCGACTGGTTCGAAACCGTGACGACGCTCAAAGTGCGCCAGGTGCGCCATCGCTGGGCGGGGCTGCGCAGCTTCGTCGCCGACCGGGCGCCGGTGGTCGGGTTCGACCCGTCGGTCGAGGGGTTCTTCTGGCTCGCCGGCCAGGGTGGTTACGGGATTATGCTGGCCCCGGTTCTGGGCCGGACCACCGCTGCGCTGATTGCCGAAGGCGGGCTGCCCGCCGATCTCAGGGACGCCGGGCTCGACCCGGCAGCGATTGCGCCGCAGCGTTTGCGCTAAGCCGCTCCGGTTGCCCCCTTTCTGGCCGCCCGTTTCTTGCCGCTGGGGGGCGGCCGCTTCTATCATCCGCCGCAACCATCGGGAGACAGGCATGACCATCCGCGCGAACGAACGCGTCAGCTATTTCAACGGGCGGATCGTGCCCGAGAGCGAGGTTCTGATCCCGTTCCGCGACCGCGGTTTCATTCTCGGCGATGCCGCCTACGACACCGAGCGCACGTTCGGGCACAAGATCTTCCGGCTGAAGGAACATATCGACCGGCTGTATCGCTCGCTGCGCTATCTGCAGATCGATCCGGGCCTCACCCCGGCCGAGATGACGTCGATCACCGAAGAAGTGGTCGAGCGCAACCTGCATCTGATCGACCGCGACGAGGATTACTGGATCTCGCAACGCATTTCGCGCGGCTACAACAAGGAAGGACGGTGGGCCGGCGGTACGTTCGTGCCAACGGTCATCGTCGAATGCGAAAACCTGCCGTTCACGGCGCGCGCACCGATGTTCCGCGACGGCATCGACGTGATCGTCGCATCCGGCCGACGCACCGCGCCGGACATGCTGAGCCCGCGCGCGAAGACGCATAACTATCTCAACTTCGTGATGGCCGATCTCGAAATGCAGGGCCAGCCGGGTCATCCCTGGGCGGTGCTGCTCGATGCCGACGGCAATATCTCGGAAGGCATGGGCTGTAACTTCTTCATGGTACGCGATGGCATCCTGATGACGCCGCGCGAGCGCAACGTGCTGCCCGGCATCAGCCGCGCCGTGACGATGGAGCTGGCGGAAAAAATCGGCGTAAAGCTGCAGGAGCGCGACATCGACATGTTCGATGCCTATACCGCCGAGGAAGCATTCCTCACCTCGACCTCGCTCTGCATCTGCCCGGTGCATACGATCAATCGCAATCCGGTCGCCGAAAAATCGATTCCCGGCCCGGTGACGCGGCGGCTGATGGAAGCCTATAGCGAATTGCTGGGTTTCGATTTCCACGCCCAGTATATGCGCCGGCTGGAGCGGCCGGCGGCCGCGGCGCGGTGACCGATCCGGCGCCGCAAATCGTCTCGATCGAGCACGCGCTCTCGTTGCATCGGGCCGGGCGCCACGATCAGGCGGAGGCCGCCTATCGCGCCGTGCTGGCGGCAACGCCCGATCACGCAGATGCGTGGCATTTCCTCGCGGTCCTTTTGCAGGAAACCGGCCGGCGCGACGAAGCATCGGCCGCCGTCGCCGAAGCGATCGCGCTCAACGCATTCGATCCGTTGTATCGCCTGACCGATGGCACTCTGGCGCTCGGCCAGGGAAGGCTCGAGGCGGCGATCGCATCGTTTCGACAGGCGCTCGCGCTCAAACCGGATTTCGCCGCAGCCGCGACCAATCTCGGTCTCGCCTTGCAGCGCGCCGGCAAGCGGGACGAGGCCGAAGCGGCGCAGCGACAGGCGTTGGCGATCGAACCGGGCAACACGCTCGCGCGCTACAATCTCGGCCAATTGCAGCATCAGGGCGGGCATCTCGCCGATGCGATCGCGACCTACGACGTTGTGCTGCAATCCGATCCGCGCCATCGCGCGACGCATCTCAACCGGGCCCTGGCGCTGCGCCAGAGCGGCCGCATTGACGACGCCGTGCGGGCCTATCGCGTTGCGATCGAACTCGCGCCGAAAGACGTCGATGGCTGGCTGGGGCTCGGTCTCGCGCAGAAGGACAAAGGCGATCTCGACGGCGCGATCGTATCGTTCCGCGCCGCGATCGCGCAGGCCCCCGATCGCGCCGAGGCGCATCTCAATCTCGGCCTCGCCTTGCTGACGCGCGGGCGCTTCGCCGAAGCCTGGCCGCATTACGCAAGACGATGGCAGGCGCCGCCGTTGCTGCATCATCGCCGGACGTTCGACGTGCCGGAATGGGACGGCGGCGCGCTCGGATCGCGCCGGCTGCTCATTCATGCCGAACAGGGGCTCGGCGATACGATCCAGTTCGCGCAGCTTCTGCCGAAACTTGGCACCGATCGCGCGCAACTCATTCTCGAGCTGCCTTCATTGCTCGTCCCGCTCATGCAACCGCTGGCGCCTTACGCGACGCTGGTCGCCAAGGGTGCAACGCTGCCGCCGTTCGATTGCCATCTGCCGCTGATGGATCTGCCGCAGCGCCTTAACATCACCGAGGCGACGATTCCGAATCTGACCGGTCTGCTCGCGGCGCAGCCCGAACGCGTGGCGCATTGGCGCGCGCGTCTCTCTCACCTGCCCGGCCGCCGGATCGCGCTCTGCTGGCGGGGCGGCGACGACAATCCGGAGAACGAGCGCCGCTCGATCCCGCCTTCCTTGCTGGCCCCGTTGTTCGACCGGCCGGATGTCAGCGTCATCAGCCTGCAGAAAAATACACCGGCGCCGCATCCCTCCGTGATCGTGCCGGCGGAACCGTTCGATCCGAAGGGTGCCGCCTTTCTCGACAGCGCGGCGATCCTGTCATCGGTCGATCTTGCGATCACGGTCGACACCTCGCTCGCGCATCTCGCCGGTGCGCTCGGCTGCCGGACATTCACCTTGCTGCCTTTCGTCGCCGACTGGCGCTGGCTTGCCGATCGCCCGGACAGCCTTTGGTATCCGACGATGCGACTCATCCGCCAGAAGTCAGCCGGCGACTGGGCCTCGGTCGTTCGGACGCTGGTTGCGGAACTCGGCGCATGAGCAGTCATGCGATCCGCCTTGCGCAGGAACATTTTCGGGCCGGCCGTCATGCCGAAGCGCGCACGGCCTTGCACGAAGCGATGGAAGACGATCCGGGCAGCTTCGAGGCCAATTATCTGATGGGCATCGTGCTGGCCTCGCTGGGCGATGCACCGTCGGCGATCGAAGCGTTACGCCAGGCGGCCGCTATCGACGATGCGCATGCCGAACTGCAGCGCAATCTCGGCGCGCTGTTGGGCGGACAAGGCAAGGCCGAACAGGCGCTCGCCTGTTTTAGCCGCGCCGCCGAGCTCAACCCCGACGATGCGGCCAACCAGCTCTTTCTCGGGCAAGCGCTGCAACAGCTCGGCCGCGACGGGGACGCGATCGCCGCCTTCGACACCGCACTGGCATTGGCGCCAGAGCGTCACGACGCGCGCTATCGACTTGCAATCAGCGAGGAAGCCCGCGGCAACCAGGAGGCGGCGATCGCGGCGTTGCGGCAGGTCATCGCGCAACAGCCCGATCATGTCGATGCCACGCTCCGGCTTGCCGATCTGATGTCGCGGTGCGGCGCCTTCGAGGAATCGGGCCGTATCCTGCAGGCCGCGCTCGCACGCCGGCCCGATCATCCCGAAGCACGGCGGCGGCTCGGCATGGTGCTGCGTCTCGCCGGCCGCAAGGCCGACGCGAACCGCGAATATCGCCGTGCGATCGAACTCAAGCCCGATCACGTCGAGGCGCAGATGGAGCTGGGCGAGTTGCTGCTCGAACAGCGCGACCCCGCCGGCGCGGTCGCCGCGTTCCGGCGCGCACTCGCTGCGAAACCGGGCCACGGACCCGCCATTCATCGCCTCTATTTCGGTCTCGCGAGCGTCTGCGCCTGGGCCGAGATGGCGCCGATCGAAAAGGCGATCGACCGGCTGACGGAACAGGCGATTGCGGCCGGCGAAACGCCGATCGAACCGCCCTTTCTTAATCTGATCCATAGCGAGGACCCGGCGCGGCATCGCGCCATCGCGGCCGCCTGGGGCCGCGCGCTCGCTCTGCCCGCAACGAAGGCGCCGTCGGCGAAGCAGCCGCGCGCAATGGCTGCCGACGGGCGCCTGCGCATCGGCTATCTCTCCTATGATTTCCGCAATCATGCGGTGGCGCAGCTCACCTGCCGCCTGTTCGAGTTGCATGACCGCTCGAAGTTCGCGATCAGCGCTTATAGCTACGGACCGGACGACGGCAGCGCGCTGCGGAAACGCATCGAAACCGGGGTCGATCGTTTCGTCGATATCGGCAATGACGACTACGACACGGCCGCCGCGCGGATCGCTGCCGACGGGATCGACCTGCTGGTCGATCTGGGCGGCCATACGATGAACAGCCGCCTGCGCATCATGGCGTCGCGGCCGGCGCCGATACAGGCGACCTTTCTCGGCTTCCCCGGCACCAGCGGCTGCCCGTTCATCGATTACCTGATCAGCGATGCGATCGTGACGCCGCCAGAGCATGCCGCGCATTACACCGAATCCTTGTGCCTGCTGCCGGACACGTTCCAGCCGAACGACGACCGGCAGGCGATCGCCGGCCTGCCGGTGACGCGCCGCGATTACGGATTGCCGCTCGATGCGCCGGTCTTCTGCTCGTTCAACCGGCCGTACAAGATCGAACCCACGATGTTCGATGCCTGGATGCGCATTCTGTCGGCGCTGCCGGGATCGGTGCTGTGGCTGCATGACGGGCCCGATGCGCTCAAGGACAATCTGCGCCGCGAGGCCGCCGCGCGCGGCGTTGCCGGCGAGCGGATCGTGTTCGCCGACCGCCCGGACAAGCCAATGCATATGCGCCGGCTCGGGCTTGCCGATCTCGCGCTCGATACCCGCATCTATAACGGCCATACGACGACCAGCGATGCGCTCTGGGCCGGCGTGCCGGTCGTCACGCTGCTGGGCGATCATTTTGCCAGCCGCGTCTCGGCGAGCGCGTTGGCGGCGGTCGGTCTCGATGAACTCGTTGCACGCGATCTTGCCGGGTATGAGGCGCTGGCGATCCGTTTCGGCGGTGACATCGCCGCAAATGCAGCGCTGCGGCGACGATTGCAGGAGCGGCGACGCACGGCGCCTTTGTTCGACAGCGCGCTCTATACCCGTCATATCGAAGACGCCTATCGCCAAATGTGGGCGCGTTATCAAGCCGGCGGGAAGCCGACCGGCTTCGCGGTCGCGCCATGAATGCCGCCTCCCGCACGATAAAGCCGGGAGCGGTCGCGGCCCGCCTCGCCCATGCCGCGACCCTGCTGCAGCAGGGCGACCATCGCGCGACCATCGCGCAATGCGAGGCCGTCATCGACAAGGCACCCGACGCGGCACAGGCCTGGGAGCTGCTTGGTGTCGCGGCCGTAGCCGCCGGCGACAGCGTCAAGGCGGTTGCCGCCTTTCGGCGCACGATCGAATTGCGGCCGGGCCATGCGCCGGCCTTGCTCAATCTCGGTGCGATACTGGCCGGCGGCGGCGATGTTGCGCCGGCGATCGATTGTTTCCGCCGCGCCCGCCTGTCCGCACCGGCCGATACGACCGCATCCTTGTTTCTCGTCCGCGCTTTGCACCAGTCCGGCGATGCGATGGCAGCCGCGCGCGAGGCCGAGGCGGCGCTCGAAACGCAACCCGGCAATGCCCCGCTCTGGACCGCGTTGGCGCAAACGCGGGTCGCCCTAGGCGACAGCGCGGCTGCGATCAAGGCGCTGCAGCGCGGCGTTGCGATCGATCCGCCGGAGATCGGATCGCTGCTGTTGCTCGCCCGGCTGCTGCTTCGCAGCTTCCGCTTCGAAGCGGCTCGCGCGATCGTCGACCGCGCAATCGCGCACGGCCAGATGCCGACCCCGGTTCAGGCGCTCGCCGCCGAGATCGCTGTCGAACAAGGCCGTCCGGACGACGCGCTGCGCCATGCGCGGGTCGCGATCGAGGCCGATGCCAGTTCGCCCGATGCGCAGCGCGCGCTCGGCCTGGTTCTGCTCGGCCGCGGCGAAATCGACAATGCCGCGGCGGCCTTCGAGATCGCGGCCAGACTGGCGCCGAACCGGGCCGATCTGCTGGCGGCGCTGGGCGATCTGCGAACCCGAAGTGGCAACAGCGATGCGGCGATCGATGTTTTTCGGCGCGCCCTCGCCGTCCAGCCGGATCAGCCCGACGCGTTGACGCGGCTCTTCGTCGCCTTGCGCGATGCCTGCCGCTGGGACGAAGCGGCTGCGCTGCGCCCGGCGATCGACCGCATCGTCGAGCGCGCGCTGACGGCCGGCGCTTGCCCGCCGGAAGCGCCGTTCGTCGATGTGACGATCCATGAGGATCTCGCGCGCAACCTTGCGGTCGCGCGCGGGTGGGCCAACGCGGTCGAGCGCCGCATCGACGGGCTGCTGCGCCCGCACACAAAGACCGTTGCAAGCGATCGTCTCCCGATCGGCTATCTCTCCGACGATCTGCGCGATCATGCGGTCGGCCACCAGCTCGCCCGGCTGTTAGCCCGGCCCGCCCGCAACCCCTT
>JBBDWW010000091.1:0-1135 GCA_040902645.1 Dongiaceae bacterium
GGAGATCGCGCGCGCCTACATGGCCACCGGCGAGCGCGAGGCGGCCAAGCGCGAATTCGAAGCGGTGCGCGCGCGCCAGGTGCCGGCGCAGGTGCGGGAAACGATCGAGCGCTTCCTGTCGGCGATCGCCGCGGCGGAGCACACGCGGGTGGACAGCTATCTCGAGCTGGCGTTTGGATACGACACGAACGTCAACAGTGCCACGGGGATGTCGACGATCGCGATCCCGGCGATCGGCAACCTCGCCTTCACGCTGGATTCTTCGCTCACCGAGCGCGACGATCGCTTTCTCAACGCCGCTGCCGGTATCAATTTCACCAGGAAGCTGAGCCTCGCCTGGTCGGTGGTGGGCGGCTTCGGCGGCAACCTGCGGCAGAACCTGAGCGAGGGACGCTTCAATACCGACGCGGCGGACGGCAGCCTGGGCGTGCGCTTCACGCGCGGCCTGAACGCGATCACCCTAGGCGCTCAGGGCCAGTACTTCGCCGTGGACGCCAATACCTACCGCACTACGTCGGGAGTGATCGCGCAATGGCAGCACAGCTACGACGAGCGCACCCAGGCGACCCTGTACGGCCAGCATGCCGCGCTGCGCTACGACACCCAGCCCGTGCGCGATGCCGACCGCAGCGTGATCGGCGTCGCCTTCGCCAAAGCCTTTACCGGCGACTACTCGCCGGCCCTCTTCCTGAGCCTGTACGCCGGCGAGGAGAAGGAAGTGAACGAGCTGTTTCCCCACCTCGGCCACGAACTGGTCGGCGTGCGCATCGGTGGGCAGGTGCGCCTCGGCGGACCCTGGTCGGCCTTCGGCTCGGTCTCCTACGAAAAGCGGGAGTACGGCGGCACCGAGCCCCTGTTCCTCGTCACGCGGGAGGATGAGCAGACCGACGTGAATGTGGGCGTGAGCTACCTGTACCGATCCGGGATGACGCTGCGCTTGCAGGTCTCGCATACCGCGAACAGCTCCAACGTCGTGCTGAACGATTTCGACCGTACCGTGGCGAGCACCGCGGTGCGTTTCAATTTTTGACAGGGGCGGGGAAAGTGTGCCTTATTTCCTGCCGCGCCGAATTTCCCTGTCGCCACAATCGCTTGTCCGCCGCTCCGCCTAGGGGGTTCGCATGCCGAGTTCCAC
>JBBDWW010000092.1:0-7213 GCA_040902645.1 Dongiaceae bacterium
CGAGGACGCCGCGCGCAAGCAGCTGCTCAAACTGTTCGAAGCGATGGGTCCCGCCGATCCGCTGGTCGCGAGCGGCCGGCGGCAGCTTTCGTCGCTGCTCTTCTCGTAAGCCCGAGCGGCGGGCCTGAAGCGATGGCCGGCGGCCCGTTCGATCCCGAATTCGACGCGCTGCCGCGCACGATCCCGATCTTTCCGCTGAGCGGCGCGCTGCTGCTGCCGGGCGGGCGGCTGCCGCTCAACATCTTCGAGCCGCGCTATCTCGCGATGATCGCCGATGCGCTCAAATCGGAACGCCTCGTCGGCATGATCCAGCCGGCCGAACCGGAAACATCCAGCCATGCGCCCAAGGTCGAGGACGTCGGCTGCGCCGGGCGCATCGTTGCCTTCAGCGAAACCGCCGACGGGCGTTATCTCATCACCCTGCGCGGGTTGCTTCGCTTCAAGCTCGGCGAGGAAATACCGACGATCGGCGGCTATCGTCGCGTGGTCGCCGGCTGGGATCCGTTCGCCGCCGACATGATCGAACCGGGCGACGTCCGTTACGATCGCAAGCGGCTCGAAAAAGCGGCGCGGCATTATTTCGTGCGCCAGAGCATGTCGCTCGATGTCGGCGCGATCGACAAGCTCGACGACGTGTCGCTGGTCACGGCCTTGTCGATGCTCTGCCCGTTCGCGACCGTCGAAAAGCAGGCACTGCTCGAAGCACCCGATCATGCGGCGCGCGCCGAGTTGCTGACCGGATTGATCGAGATGGCAGCACTCGGCGGCGATGTCGGCGACGAAGGCCGGCGGCATTAAAGACAACGCAGGAGAGCGGGATGAGCGAACGCGCGGTCGACCCCAAGCTGCTCGAAATCCTGGTCTGCCCGGTGACCAAGGGCCCGCTCGACTATGATCGCGCCGCGAACGAGCTGATCAGCCGCCGCGCCGGTCTCGCTTTTCCGATTCGCGACGGCATGCCGATCATGCTGGTCGACGAGGCGCGACCGCTCGATCAACCGCCGCGCGATCCACCGCGCGGTGCGCGATGAATATCCGGTGCTGAGCCACACGCAATGACCGATGCGCCGCCGCGTCCGCTCGAGATTCGTCTCAAGTCGGCCGAGAAGATTCTCGAGATCGATTTCGACGACGGCAGCACCATGCGCTATCCGGCGGAATATCTGCGCGTCGAGAGTCCGTCGGCCGAAGTGCAGGGGCATGGGCCGGGGCAGAAGAACATTCCCGCCGGCCGCGCGCATGTCGGCATCATGGGGATCGAACCGGTCGGCAATTACGCGATCCGGATCAAGTTCGACGACATGCACGACACCGGTATCTTCACCTGGCGCTATCTCTGGGAGCTCGGCCAGGAACAGAAGCAGCGCTGGCAGGCCTATCTCGACGGGCTCGCCGCGAAGGGCCTCTCGCGCGAGCCGACGCGGCGGCACTAGCCGTTCTCTGTGGGCGCCCGCGGGCCAACAACGTCCCGCAGAGACCTCCTCACCCAGCTTCGGGTAAGGCGCCGGCGCCGGGTCAGCCGCGGCCGACCGCGGCAACGCTGCGCCAACCCTTCGCATCCCTCTCCCCCTGCGTCGCGGTCGACCGCGACCGATCACGGCGTGGGGAGAGGGTAGGGTGAGAGGGTTCGAAAAGATTCGATTCCGCGCAGACAGACCCGGCGTTCGGTCTTATGCCACCTGCCATCTTGACGGCCCAGGCCGCGCGGGCGGATCGTTCGTCGGACCAGCGATCGCTGAGAGGGGTCTTTCCAGGGGGTCTTCCATGACGTTCATCCGGCCAGAAGCTGCCTTGCTATCCGCCGATCCGGCCAACCGGCTCAGCGAGAGCGAGCTTGCGCAGTTCCATGCGGACGGGTTCGTGATCCGCCGCGGCTTCTTTTCGGTCGACGAGATTGCGCCGCTGATCGAGGCTTGCCGCGCCGATCCCGAGATCGACGGCGCCGCCTGGGCGCTCGCCGATTCGAACGGGCAGCCGCAGGAGGTCGCGACCTGGACCGATCTCGGCAACGATATTCTCGGCGTGTTTCCGCGCGTCGCCCGCATGGTCGAGGCGGCCGAGACCGTGCTCGGCCTGCCGGTCTATCACTGGCATTCCAAGCTCTCGATGAAGCGCCCGGGCAGCAGCGGAAGCTGGGACTGGCATCAGGATTACGGCTATTGGTACGACGAGGGCACGCTCTATCCGGATTTCGTCACCGTGACCGTCGCGCTCGACCGCATGGATCGCGCCAATGGTTGTCTCAAGCTGGTGCGCGGTTCGCATCGCTGCGGGCGCATCGACGTGAAGAAATTCGGCAGCGCCAGCGGCACCGATCCCGAGTGGTTGAAATGGGTGTTCGAACGACACGAGACGGTCGAATGCAACATGGAGCCGGGCGACGTCGTGCTGTTCCACTCGAACACGCTGCACGCATCGGGCCCGAATGTGAGCGACCGGCCGCGCACGCTGATCCATTGCACCTATAATTCGATCGACAATGCGCCGCTTGCACCGGGCCAGGAGCGGCATGCTTTTCGACCGCTGGAAAAACTCGACGACGATGCGCTTGCGAAGCGGCAGTATGACGGAATCTTCGCGACGCAGAATTTCGTGCATAAGGGTGCCGACAAAGGCGAGAACGCGTACGGCTACACGTTGCTGAAGCAGGCGCGGCGGCTCACCGAGGGGCGGACGACCGTCACGCCAGGCTGACATCTTTCCGGGAGTCGCCCGCTGATTTTCCGGCGTACCCCGAGGAATGGGGGTCGGCATGGCGCGCAATGTCAGGGAACCGTGCACCACAGAGACACAGAGGAAGAGGGAGAAGGTCTCATCTCGCTGCTCTGCTTCTCGCTGTTCCCTGTGTCTCTGTGGTGAGTTCTTCCTGAGGCGCCGCGGTGTACATCCGTTGATCGGAACAAGCTCATTCGTCATGCCCGGGCTTGACCCGGGCATCCACCGTGCCGATGCACGGAGCGTGCATAGTGAGATCGAGCCCGCACCGTCGATAGATTGCCGGTCAAGCCCGGCAATGACCGTTGTGGGGGGTTGCGTCGCTACCGATCGTCCGAACCCGTCGATGGGCGCTACAACGCTTCGCCGCGCACCAGTCGCGGCAGATCGCCGACCAGCCCCATCGCCTGGCGCATGAAGAAGCGTTTGACTGCGGGCATGCGGTCGACCGCGGCCAAACCCAGATCGCGCGCGAGGCGCACCGCTGCGATATCGTTCGCGAACAGCCGGTTCAGGGAATCGGTCGCCGCGATCAGCAGGAGATTGTCGACGCGGCGCCATCTTGCGTAACGCTCGAGCGGTTCGCCGACGCCGATATCGAGCCCGATGCGGCGCGCATCGACGATCGTCTCCGCAAGGGCCGCAACGTCACGCAAGCCCAGATTGAGCCCCTGGCCGGCGATCGGATGGATGCCGTGTGCGGCGTCACCAATCAGCGCCATACGCTTGTCGGTATAGCGATCGGCATGCAGCACGCCGAGCGGATGCGACCAGCGCCCGCCGAGCAGGTTCATGTCACCGAGCGAGGTGCCGAAGCGGCGCATCATCTCGGCCGAGAATTCATCGTCGGACAGAGCGAGCATCGCCGGTGCCAGATCCTTGCGCTCGGTCCAGACGATCGACGAGCGATGGCCGTGTTCGTCGTCGGTCATCGGCAACACGGCGAATGGACCCGCCGGCAGAAAATGTTCGTGCGCGACGCCGTCATGCGGCAGCGCATGCGTCACCGTGCAGACGATGCCGGTCTGCGCATAGTCCCAGCGCGCGGCACCGATCCCGCGTCCTTCGCGCACACGCGAGTTTCGTCCATCTGCACCGATCAGCAGCCGCGCGCGAATCTGCCTTCCGTCTTCGAGCGCGAGCTCGACATGACCGGGGCGCAGGGATTCGCTGGCGAGCGAGGCCGGTGCCAGATGAAGCAGGTTCGGCAATGCGGCGGCCACATCGATTAGGGCGGTGCGGATCGCGCGGTTCTCGACGATATAGCCGAAGGGTGCGGCATCGCCTTCCGCGTCCTTGCCGCCCGCGGCCGCTCGATGATCGTAATGAAGAAAGAGATGCGAGGCGCCGCCGCCGCGCGGGCGTGTTGGATGGCGCGCGTCGTCGCCCGTGCTGCCGTCCGAGACGCGGATATCGAGGATCGGCTGGGCAACATCGGCAAGCCGCACCCAGAGCCCGATGCCCTCGAGCGCACGCTGCGAGCCGAGCGCGATCGCCGAACTGCGCCCGTCATAGCCGGGTGCGATGCGCCCGGCAGCCGGCATCGCGTCGATCACCACGGTCTCGACCCCGGCCCCGGTCAACGCCACGCCGAGGGTCAGGCCGACCATCCCGCCGCCGACGATCGCGACCTCACATTCCACTATCTGTATGGCGGAATCTCCCGCTTTTTCGGTCATGTTGGTCGCAGCATGATAGGAACACCTGCGGGAAGTCCAGTGAACGAACAGGGAACATAGGGGTTGCGATGCCGCAGCTTACGCCGAATTGGTATCGCATCATGTCGTGCGCTTGTAACGATGGGTCGCAACTTATAGACTTGTTTATGTTTTGTACCGATTCGCGCGCCGAGTCGCGCCGAGTCGCGCGCGACCGGTCGAATGTTCCGACTGCGCGAGACGGTCCGGCGCGTCTGGAGCGAATGCCGGGTGTGACGATGTGTGCCGCACATTTACCAGCCTGATCAGGGGCGCCCGCCAGGATGGCCGATCCGTTTCCCGCCTTCGAACAGTTCCACCCGTTCACCCGGCTCGGCCGCCTGCTCGCGGGGATCAACCCGCCCGCCGGTGCCGAACCGCTGATCCTCTCGATCGGCGAGCCGCAGGGCACGCCGCCGGCGTTCGTCGCGGATGTGCTCGCGCGCAACGCCGCCGATTGGGGCCGCTATCCGCCGGCCCATGGCACGCCCGATTTCCGTGCCGCCGTGCATGACTGGCTGAAACTGCGCTTTCGGCTGCCCGACGATCTGCTCGATCCCGACCGCAATATCCTGCCGGTCGCGGGCTCGCGCGAGGCGCTCTACATGCTGGCGCCGAACGCGGTCGCGCGCAGCGCCAAGACGCAGCCGCTCGTGCTGCTGCCGAACCCGTTCTATCACGTCTATGCCGGCGCGATCGCCGCTTCCGGCGCCGAACCGCATTTCCTGCCGGCGACACGCACCAACGATTTCCTGCCGCCCGTCGATGCGATCGATCGCAGCGTATTGGCGCGCACCGCGCTTGCCTTCGTCTGCTCGCCCTCGAATCCGCAGGGCGCGATCGCGCCGCGCGCCTATCTCGAAGACTGGATTCGGCTCGCGCGCGAACATGATTTCACGGTCGTGTTCGACGAGTGCTACAGCGAGATCTGGCGCGAAGCGATCCCGTCCGGCGCACTCGAGGCGGTCGCGTCGATGGGCACCGATCTCGACCGTGTCGTGGTCGTGCATTCGCTGTCGAAACGTTCCGGTGCGCCGGGCCTGCGCTCCGGTTTCATCGCGGGCGATGCCGACCTGCTCGCGCGCCAGGTGCAGCTCATCAACTATGGCGGCGTCGCGGTGCCGCTGCCGATCCTTGCGGCGTCCGCTGCGTTGTGGCGCGACGAGCCGCATGTCGAGGCCAATCGCGCGCGCTATGACGCGATCTTCGCCGCAGCCAAGCCGTCGCTTGCGGGACGTTTCGGCTATAAGACCCCGCAGGGCGCGTTCTTCGCCTGGCTCGAGGTCGGCGACGACGAAGCGGCGGCGAAGGCGCTTTGGTCGAAAGCCGGGATCAAGGTGCTGCCCGGCCGCTATATGGGCCGCGATATGGACCCCGATAGGGGCCAAAGGGGGGCCGACGGGCGCAATCCCGGTGCGGGTTTCATTCGCGTAGCCCTGGTGCACAAGCCGGCGATCGTCGCCGATGCGATGGCGCGGCTCGCCGATATTCTCGACGGCAACAGCGCGCAGCAGCGTTTGACGGTAGACGCCGCTCCGCGGCTGGTCGCCGGAGATGCCGCATGACCGATCACGCGCACTCGCATCGTTTGCCCTGGCTGTCGCCCGCCGCGCGACATTTCCTGCGCCAGCGTCTCGCGGAACTGGTCGGGCTCCTGCTGCTGTTGTTCGGCATCGGGCTCATTCTCGCGATCGGCAGTTTCCATCCCGAAGATCCCTCGCTCAATCGCGCGACCGATGGCGTCGCGCTCAATCTGCTCGGCGCGACCGGCGCCGTCATTGCCGATTTGCTGCTGCAGAGCATCGGGCTCGCCGCGTTGCTGCTCGCTCTGGTGCCGATGGTCTGGGGCTGGAAATTGTTGCGCCATCGCCGGCTGCATCTCTGGTGGCTGCGGCTTGCGCTGTTGCCGCCCGCGCCGGTGACTTTGGCGATTGCGCTGGCCGGCCTCTCGAATCCAACCGGCTGGCCGCTGACCGTCGGGCTCGGCGGCTTTGCTGGCGATTATCTGATGGCGCGACTGGTCGAAGCGACGGGGCTCGGCCGGCCCGTGGTCGCCCTGGTTTTCTTCGCGATCGCGATGCTGCTCGCCTATGGCGCGCTCGGCATCGCGGCTTCCGGCTACATGGCGGCGGGACGGCGCACCGCCGGCGGCGTGCACTGGCTCGGCAACCTCGTGTCGCGCGGCACCGACCGGCTGCGCCGGCCCGATCCCGATACAGCGGCAGCGCTGCGCGGACAGCGTGCGATGGAGGCACGCGAGCGCCGGCTCGAACCGAATTTCGAACGCGACGACGACGAAACCGACGATGTCGATTTCTATGCCGCGCCCGGCGCAAGACCCGATCTCGACCTCGACGGGCCGACGCTCAACGAGGCGGGCGACGACGTGGAAGCGCGCGCGACGCCGGTCGATTCGCGCGCCGAACGCCGCGTCGAACAGCGCCAGGCGCGACCGAAGCCGGGCAAACGCGGCCGCACCGCCGGCCAGGGCACGCTCGATCTGGTGCCGAGCGAGGAGTATCAACTGCCGCCGCTCGAGCTGGTCGGCCGTGTGCCGGTCGCATCGGTAACGCGGGCGAGCGAAAGCGCGCTCGAACAGAATGCACGGCTGCTCGAAAGCGTGCTCGACGACTTCGGCGTCAAGGGCGAGATCGTGAAAGTGCGGCCCGGTCCCGTCGTCACGCTCTACGAATTGCAGCCGGCGCCCGGCATCAAGACCAGCCGCGTCATCAATCTCGCCGACGATATCGCGCGCGCGATGAGCGCGGTCTCGGTGCGCATCGCCGTGGTGCCCGGCCATA
>JBBDWW010000093.1:0-7211 GCA_040902645.1 Dongiaceae bacterium
GTACCGCTCGCACAGGCGCTCGACCGCATTCTTGCAGCAGACGTCAACGCGCATATCGACGTGCCGGCGGCCGACAATTCGGCGGTCGATGGCTATGCCGTCTATTTCGACGATCTCGATCCGCGCAACGAAACTCGATTGCCGGTCGGCGGCCGCGCGGCGGCGGGTCACCCGCTCGATCGCCCGGCGCGGCGCGGCGAGGCGATCCGCATCTTCACCGGCGCGCCGATGCCGGCGGGCAGCAATGCAGACGGGCCGGATACAGTGCTGATGCAGGAGGATTGCGTCGAACAGAAGGGCATCGTGACGATCGGCCCCGGCATCGCGCGCGGCGCCAACCGCCGCCGCGCCGGCGAAGACTTGGCGCGGGGAACCATCGCACTGGCGGCGGGCACGCGGTTGCGGCCGCAGGATATCGGCCTCGCCGCCTCGCTCGGCACAACCGACCTTGCGGTCCGCACCAAACTGCGGGTCGCGTTGTTTTCGACTGGCGACGAGATCGCCGAACCGGGCCGATCGCTCGAGCCGGGCCGCATCTACGATTCCAATCGCTATACGCTGGCGGCGCTGCTGACCCAGCTCGGCCTCGTTGTCAGCGATCTCGGCATTCTTCCCGATCGACGCGACGCGGTCGCCGCCGCCTTGGTGGATGCCGCGCGCGATCACGATGCGATCGTCACCTCGGGCGGCGTTTCGGTCGGCGAGGAGGATCATGTGAAGGCGGCCGTCACCGCCCATGGCCACATCCATCTCTGGCGCCTCGCGATCAAACCGGGCCGCCCGGTGGCACTCGGGCAGATCGTCGTTGGCGATGCGCGCCGTCCGTTCTTCGGACTGCCGGGCAATCCGGTTGCGGTCGGCGTCACTTTCCTGCGGTTGATGCGGCCGATGCTGCTCAAAATGATGGGCGCAAGCCGTCTCGAACCGCATATGTTTCGTGTGCGCGCCGATTTCACGCATCGCAAGAAGCCGGCCCGGCGCGAATGGGTGCCGGCGCGGCTGGTGGCCGATGGCAGCGGCGGGTTGATGGCGCAGAAATTCGAGCATCCCGGCGCTGGCATCCTGCGCTCGCTGGTCCAAGCGGACGGGCTGGTCGAATTGCCCGAGGATCTGACGGCGCTTGCGCCCGGGACGCCGGTCGATTTTCTGCCGTTCAGCGAGGTGAGCCGATGAAACTGATGTATTTCGCCTGGCTGCGTCAGAAGATCGGCTGTGGCGGCGAAGAGCGCGCGCTGCCGGCGCATGTTGCCACGGTCGAGCAATTGCTCGCCTGGCTCGATACGCTCGGGCCCGGCTATCGCGCCGCTTTGGCCGACCGCAAATCGATCCGCGTCGCGGTCAATCACGAATATGTCGGTGCCGACCATCCCGTGAAGCAAGGCGATGAGGTCGCCCTGTTCCCGCCGGTGACGGGCGGCTAGGCTTGCGCCCATGATCCGCGTGCAGCAGGAGGATTTCGACGTCGGTGCCGAGATCGCGCGCCTCACCGAGGGCAATCGCGCGATCGGCGGGCTTGCGCTGTTCGTCGGGCTGGTGCGCGACATGGCGGATCGCGAAAAGATCGGCGCGATGACGCTCGAACATTATCCCGGCATGACCGAGAAGAAACTCGCCGAGATCGAAGCCGAGGCGCAACGCCGCTGGCCGCTCGAGGCGTCGCTGATCGTGCATCGCTACGGGCGGCTGGAGCCGGGGGACAATATCGTGCTGGTCGCCTGCGCCTCCCCGCATCGCGATGCCGCGTTCGACGCCTGCCGCTTCCTGATCGACTGGCTCAAGACCGAGGCGCCGTTCTGGAAGCTCGAAGAGACCGGCGCCGGACCCAAATGGGTCGATGCCCGCGCGAGCGACGATAAAGCAAAAAAGCGCTGGGTTGCCGACTGATCCCGCGGCCGGGCACAATCCGCGCCCCTGATCGCACAGCCGGGAGCCCGACATGACCGATCTCGACCTCTGCTATATGAGCGGCAGCGAAGCGTTGCAGCGATTCCGCAAGCGGACGCTGTCGCCGGTCGAGCTGCTGCAGGCGCTGATCGCGCGCGCCGAGCAGGTCGAGACCAAGATCAATGCGCTGCCGATGAAGCATTACGATTATGCGCTCGGCGAAGCGCACAAGGCCGAGGCGCGCTACATGAAGACCGACGGACGGATCCGACCGCTCGAAGGTTTGGCACTCGCGGTCAAGGACGAATCGTCCATCAAGGGCTGGCGCACCACGTTCGGTTCGCTGATCTACAAGGACAATATCGACAAGGTGACGCATCCCTGCGTCGACCGTCTGCTGAAGGCCGGCGCGATCGTGCATGCGCGCTCGGCGGCCCCCGAATTCTCCTGTGCGCCCTTCGCCCATTCAAAGCTCTGGGGCATCACACGCACGCCGTGGAATCTCGATTATTCCTGCGGCGGTTCCTCGGGCGGTGCCGGCGCCTCGCTCGCCTCGGGCACCACGACATTGGCGACCGGCTCCGACATCGGCGGCTCGATCCGCATACCCGCCTCGATGAGTGGCGTCTGCGGTTACAAGCCGCCCTTCGGTCGTAACCCCGAGGGCCCGCCCTTCAATCTCGACCAGTATTGCCACTTTGGTCCACTGGGGCGGACGGTGGCCGACATTGCCCTGTTCCAGAATGTCGTCGCCGGCCCGCATCCGATCGACATCGTGTCGCTGCGCCCGAAGCTGCGCATTCCAGCGATGCTCGGCGACATCAAAGGCTGGAAGATCGGGCTCACCGTCGATTACGGCTGTTATGACGTCGAACCCGACGTCATCCGCAACACCCGTGCCGCCGCCGATGCGTTCCGCGCGGCCGGCGCGATCGTCGAGGAGGTCGAGCTCGGCTGGGATCGCGAGAAGATCGCCGAAGCCGGCTGGGCGCATTTCGGCGCCATCTTCGGCACCTGGGTCGCGCGCGTGATCGCCGAGCATCGCAGCGAGATGACCGATTACGCGGTCCATTTCGGCGAGCGCGCGAACCGGATGAAGAAAGAGGATTTCCTTGCCGGGCTCGAATATGAAGGCGAGATGTATCGCTCGCTCGGCAGACTGATGCAGAAATATCGGATCCTGCTCTGCCCGACTTTGCCGCTGCCGGCCGTCATCGCCGGCGAAAGCTATGTCGATCGCAAACCGATCATCGACAACAAGCCGCAGGAAACGCTGCTGCACTGGCTGACGACCGCCGTGTTCAACATTCTCTCGCGCTGCCCGGTGATGAGCATGCCCTCGGGCCTCGCGAGCAATGGCGTGCCGACCGGGCTTTCTATCGTCGGCCGTACCTATGACGATGTCAGCGTGTTCCGCGCGGCACAGGCTTATGAAACGCAGGCCGGCGCTTGGTACGCCTCGCATGATCGCCGGCCGCCCCTCTGACGGAGACAATGCGATGCCGAGCCTCGAAACACTGATCGTCTTCACCGCCGCCGCGTTCGTGCTGACCGCCTCGCCCGGCCCGTCCAATCTTTATGTGCTGGCGCGCAGCGTGTCGCAGGGCTATCGCGCCGGACTGGTCGCGGCGCTGGGCCTTGCAGCCGGCGGGCTGGTGCATGTCGCGGGCGCTGCGTTGGGCCTCGCCGCGCTCTTCCATCATTCGGCGATGGCTTTCACGATCCTCAAATATGTCGGTGCCGCCTATCTCGTGTGGCTCGGCATCCAGTGCTTTCGCGACGGCAGCGCCGCGACGCCGATCAAGCCGGCGCCGCCGCGACCCCTCGGCCGCATCTTCCGCGAGAGCGTGCTGGTCGAATTGCTGAACCCGAAGGTCGCTCTATTTTTCCTGGCGTTCCTGCCGCAGTTCGTCGATCCGGCCGCGGGACCGATCGCGCTGCAGACGCTGATCCTCGGCTTGATCGTGACGGCGATCGCGCTGCCCTGCGATGTGACGGTCGCCGTTCTGTCGGCGCGCATCGCGGGGCTTTTGCGCCGCCGGCCGATCTGGATGAAGGTTCAAAACTGGATTTCGGGAACGATCCTGATCGGGCTCGGCGCCGCGATGGCGCTCGCCCGGCGCAACTGACGACCAGCTTCGAAAAACCGCCGACGAAGCGCAGCCTTACGCGGCGGCGCCCGCTTTCGTGCCTGGTTTCGCGTTCGGCGCACCGCGCACGGTCGCAGAATAATCGTCCATCATCGCGCGCGTCACCTCGCCGACCTTGAACTTGTACGGCCCGATCTCGCCGACCGGCGTCACTTCGGCGGCGGTGCCGGTCAGGAACACCTCGTCGGTCTTGGCCAGTTCTTCCGGCATGATCGCGCGCTCGATCACCTCGTAACCGCGCGCGCGCGCCAATGCGATCACCGTCTGGCGCGTCAGGCCGTTGAGGAAGCAATCCGCCGTCGGCGTATGGATCTTGCCGTCCTGCACCAGGAAAATGTTCGCGCCGGTCGCTTCGGCGATCTGGCCGCGATAGTCGAGCATCATCGCATCCTGATAGCCCTCGTTCTCGGCCTCGTGCTTCGAGATCGTGCAGATCATGTAAAGGCCCGCGGCCTTCGAGGCGGTCGGCGCGGTATCGGGCGCCGGACGTCGCCATTTTGCGATGTTAAGGCGGATGCCCTTCTCGCGCAGCTCGGGCGAGAAGTAGGACGGCCATTGCCAGGTGGCGACCGCGACATGGATCCTGGTCGCCTGCGCGGCGACGCCCATCATTTCCGAGCCGCGCCAGGCAACCGCGCGCACATAGGCATCCTGCAGCCCGTTCGCCTTCAGCGTCTCCGTCTTGGCAGTGTCGAGTTCGTCCGCGCTGTAGGGAACCTTGAAGCCGAGGATCTCGCCGGAGCGGATCAGCCGTTCGCTGTGGTCGTGGATCTTGAAGATGCGGCCGTTATAGGCGCGCTCGCCCTCGAACACACAGGAGGCATAGTGCAGCGCATGGCTGAGGACATGGAGCTTGGCATCGCGCCAGGGTATGAGCCCGCCGTCGAACCAGATGCTGCCGTCGCGGTCGTCGAAAGGGATGATGCTCATCGCTCTGCTGCCGAAGTCCCGGGCGGTTCTGAGACCTGCCGGGCGGCCGCCGGGCGCCGCGAGGGCAGGCATGGTCTGACGGCACTGTTCTTGCCGTCGATGCCTCATCGGGTAGCAAATTCTTGCCAATGCGTCAACATTGCTGCCATAATCGGTCGCCATGAACGATCCGCGCCCCGTCGCCAATCCGCTGTTCCTGCGCGAAGAGGAGCTGCGCCAGGGCATCGAGCTTTTGTTCTATGCCTATCGCGACTTCACGGCGGAACCGGACAAGATCCTCGCCGAGCACGGCCTCGGCCGCGCGCATCACCGCGTGATCTATTTCGTCGGGCGCAATCCCGGCATGCCCGTTTCGGCGCTGCTCGATATCCTGAAAATCACCAAACAGAGCCTCTCGCGCGTGCTCGGCAAACTGATCCGCGCCGGCTTCATCCAGCAGAAGGCCGGCACGCGCGATGCGCGCCAGCGGCTGCTCGAACTGACGCCGAAGGGTGCCGCCCTCGAACGGCGACTGACCGAGGGCCAGCGCCGCCGCTTCGCCGCGGCCTATCGAGGCGCCGGCGCCGATGCGGTCGATGGGTTCCGCAAAGTGCTGACCGGGCTGATCGACGAGAACGAACGGCTGAAAGCGCTCGCGGGCGGATCCCGCGGCTGATCGGAGGGAGGTCGCCATGGTTGCGCGCGCCTTTGCCCGCAAGCGCACCGGTCGCCCGCGCGCCCGAAAAATTCGCCTGTTCAAGAGCCGTCGACCGAAAGCCCGTGCACCTTCCGGCAGCATCGTCTACGCGATCGGCGACATTCACGGCCGCGCCGACCTGCTCGATGCACTCCATGCGCGGATCGAAGCCGACGCAGAGACACGCGACGCGAAGCGCCGCGTGCTGGTCTGGCTTGGCGACTATGTCGATCGCGGCGCCGATCCGAAGGGTGTCATCGAGCGCGTCATGGCGCCGCCTGCGGGCTTCGAGGCCGTCGCGCTGCTCGGCAATCACGAAGACCTGATGCTGCGCTTTCTCGAGGACCCCGAAACCGGCCCGGACTGGATGCTGAATGGCGGTGCACAAACGCTGGCCAGTTACCAGATAGACCTGATGGACGGCTGCTTCTTTCGGGCCGATCGCTGGGATGCCCTGTCGCGCGCGCTGCGCGAGGCGTTGCCGGCGGCACAGCGTCGCTTTCTCGAGCAGCTCAAGCTGACCCATCGGGAGGGCGACTATTTCTTCGTCCATGCCGGCGTCCGGCCCGATCGCGCGCTCGACGACCAGGATCGCGAGGATCTTATATGGATTCGCGGCGAGTTCCTGTTTTCCGACGTGGATTACGGTGCGGTCGTGGTCCACGGTCATACCATCAGCGACGAACCGCAGACCCGGGCGAACCGCATCGGCATCGATACCGGCGCCTATTACAGTGACCGGCTCACGGCGCTGGTGCTGGAAGGCGATCGCATGGCATTCCTGCAGACGGGAGAAACCGATGCGCATTGAGATCATTCCGCCGGGCGAGCAGCCAGCCCATGACCGCAAGCGCAATCTGCGCTGGCGGATCATGGTCTGGTGCGCGATCGTCGCCGCGGTGGCGATTGCGATCGGGATTCTCGCGGTCGGATTCATCGTGCTGGCGATCGCCGCGGTGATCGGTATCGCGGCCGGCATCCTGCTGACGGCGCTGCGCTGGTTCGAGCGGCAGCGCGGCAACAAAAACAGCGGCGGTGGCTTTGCCGATCCGCGCGGGCCGAGCGGCATCGAAATCATTACCCTGCCGCGCGAACGGCCCGGCACCGAGCGTCCGACGCCGGATCGGGCCAATGCGAGCGACATCATCGACCGGCCGCCGGATCGCTGAACGATCCCCCCGTGACCGACCGGCCCAATCTTCTTTTTCTGTTTCCCGACCAGTGGCGCGGCGACTGGCTCGGCTGCGCCGGCAATAATATTCCGGTGCAAACGCCGAACATCGACCGGCTGGCGTGCTTCGGTATACGCTTTCCGAACGCGCGCACCAATTCGCCGCTCTGCGCGCCGGCACGCGCCTGTCTTGCAACCGGCGCCGCCTATCCGGCCGCCGGGGTCGCTGGCGGCCATGACGATCTGGCGCGCGATGCCCCGACGATTTTCCAACGGCTGCGCGATGCCGGCTATGTCGTTGCGACCTGCGGCAAGAACGATCTGCGCAAGGGCGCCTACATGCGCGGCGATGCCGGTGCCGGCGACTGGCTGACCGCGCTCGGCTTCACGCAGATCCGCG
>JBBDWW010000094.1:0-7205 GCA_040902645.1 Dongiaceae bacterium
CGGCGGATCTCAAGGCGGCGGTTGCGAAGGCCGATGCGGTCTTCATCGCGGTCGGCACGCCGAGCCGGCGGGGCGACGGCCATGCCGATCTTTCCTTCGTCTACGATGCCGCACGCGAGATCGCGGCCGCGCTCGACGGCTATACCGTCATCGTGACGAAATCGACCGTGCCGGTCGGAACGGGCCGCGAGGTCGCACGCATCGTGCGCGAAACCAGGCCCGATGCGGAATTCGATGTCGTGTCCAATCCCGAGTTCCTGCGTGAAGGCTCGGCGATCAACGATTTCATGCGACCCGATCGCATCGTGATCGGCGCCGAGACAGACCGCGCCCGCGAAACCATGCGCGCGCTCTATCGACCGCTCTATCTGATCGAGACGCCGATCGTGTTCACCGGCCTCGAGACGGCCGAGCTGATCAAATATGCGGCGAACAGTTTCCTTGCGACCAAGATCACCTTCATCAACGAAATCGCCGATCTCTGCGAGCAGGTCGGCGCCGACGTACACGATGTCGCGCGCGGCATGGGGCTCGACGGGCGGATCGGGCGCAAGTTCCTGCATCCGGGGCCCGGCTATGGCGGCTCCTGCTTTCCGAAAGATACGCTGGCACTGGTGCGCACGGCGCAGAAATCCGGCACACCGTTGCGCATTGTCGAGACCGTGGTTGCCGTCAACGACGCGCGCAAGGAAACCATGGCGGGCCGCATTGCCGCTGCCTGCGGCGGCGCGGTCGACGGCAAGACGATCGGCATACTCGGCCTCACCTTCAAGCCAAACACCGACGACATGCGCGATGCGCCGAGCCTCGCGATCCTGCCGACGCTCGTGGCCCAGGGCGCACGCATCCGCGTCTTCGATCCCGAAGGCATGGACGAGGCGCGCAAGCTCATGCCCGATCTCGAATATTGCGCCGATGCCTATGCCGCGATGGATGGCGCCGATGCGCTGGTCGTGTTGACCGAATGGAACGAGTTCCGCGCGCTCAATCTCGGCCGGATGAAAGCGCAGATGCGACGGCCGGTCGTGGTCGATCTGCGCAATATTTACGACCCCGCCACCATGGCGGCAGCGGGCTTCGTCTATAGCAGCCTCGGCAGGCCGGCACAGCCGGCAGCGCAGATGTTGCCGCGGGCGCCGGGCGCATGAGCGAGCCGTATCGCTTCGACCCGACGATCCTGCGCGAGTACGATATCCGCGGCACAGTCGACGACAATCTCTCGCAGCGCGACGCCTGGGCGATCGGCCGCGCCTTCGGCACGGTGTTGCGCGAAAACGGCGCCACCACCGCCTGCGTCGCGCGCGACGGGCGCGCCTCCAGCCCGCTGCTCGAGGCGGCGCTGGTCAAGGGGCTGATGGCCTGCGGCATCGAAGTCTGGCGCCTCGGGCTCGGCCCGACGCCCATGCTGTATTTCGCGACGGTCACGCTCGGCGCCGGCGGCGGCATCATGGTGACCGGCTCGCATAATCCGCCCGACATGAACGGTTTCAAGTTCATGCTCGGCAATCGCTCGTTCTTCGGCGCGGACATCCGGCGGCTCGGCGACATCGCTGCCGATGGCGGCTGGTGCGAGGAGGCGCGCGGCAAGGTCGAGATGCGCGATCTCCTGACCGACTACGTGAACCGGATGGTGCAGGATTTCCGGCCGGGTCGCGATCTGACGGTTGCGTGGGATGCCGGCAATGGCGCGGCGGGCGAGGCGATGGCCCGCGTGGTGAAACGCCTGCCGGGGCGCCATATCCTGCTCTATGAGGAGATTGACGCAAATTTCCCAAATCATCATCCCGATCCGACCGTGCCGGAAAATCTAGCGGACCTGATCGAAACCGTGCGGCGCGAGAAATGCGATGCCGGCATTGCCTTCGACGGCGATGGCGATCGCATCGGCGTGGTCGACGGCGAGGGCCGCATATTGTGGGGCGACCAGCTCATGGTCATCCTCGCGCGCGAGCTTCTGGCGCGCCGGCCGGGCGAAACCATCATCGCCGACGTGAAGGCGAGCCAGGTTCTGTTCGACGAGATCGCCCGGCTCGGCGGCAAGCCTCTGATGTGGAAGACCGGCCATTCGCTGATCAAATCGAAGATGGCCGAGACCGGCGCGCCGCTCGCCGGCGAGATGAGCGGCCATATCTTCTTCGCCGACGGCTATCTCGGCTTTGACGACGCGCTCTATGCCGCGATCCGGCTGTTATCGATTTTGGCATCCGGCGCGACCAGTCTTGCCGCAATGCGCGATGCACTGCCGTCGGTCGTCAACACGCCGGAGCTGCGCATTCCCTGCGACGAAGCGCGCAAGGTCGCGGTCGTAACCGAAGTCGCGGCCCGGCTCGGCGCATCCGGCGCCGATGTTTCCGATGTCGATGGCGTGCGCGTGCGGACGAAGGATGGCTGGTGGCTGCTGCGCGCGTCGAACACACAGGCCGTGCTGGTCGCCCGCTGCGAAGCGCGCGACGCGGCCGGGCTCCAGCGGCTGCAAGACGCGCTCGTCGCGCAACTGATCGAGAGCGGCGTCACGTTCGCGCCGGGCGCCGGGCACTGAGGAGATCGCTCAGGGGCGCGAGAGTCGCCAGGCAGCCGCGATGCCGCCCAACCCCAGCGGTATAAATGCGAGAAAGACCCAGACGGCGACATTCTCCGTGATGGCGCGATCGGTTTCGCCACCATCACCGGTCGAGGCAAAGCCCATTCCGTTCGCGACGATCCCCGCGGCGGCCGCACCCACCGCGTAACCCAGCATCTGCACCGTCGGGAGCGCGCCCGCCGTCCGTTCCCGATCGCCTTCATAGGCTGACGCCACGGTCCGTCGCATGACATAGGCCCAGCACAGGCCGAATCCGCCGCCCTGCATCACGGCGGCCAGCACGATGAGGCTCATCGATCCGACCGGAATCCCGTAGGCGAAGAGCGCGGTGCCGGCGACGACAACAATGCTTCCGACCCGGATAGAGCGTGTCTCGCCGATCGGCCAGCGCGCGATCGCTATCGCCGCGGTCGACCACGCCACCGATTCCAGCGCCGCCAGATAGCCGAACTGGAGCGGCGACATCCCATGCAGGCGCTGCAGCAGCAGCGGCCCATAGGTCGAAAACGAAACGGTCGACAGCGCCAGCAGGAACGCCATCGCGAGCCCCGCCGATACGGGCGCCGCATCCAGCGACCGGCCGGGCAGTAGTGTGACGCCGCTGCGTCGGTCGGTGATCACGCAGCCGGCGAGCAATGCGATGCCGACCGCAACGGCCGCCAGCGAGATCCACCAGGTCTCGACCACGCTCGCCACGCCGATCATCAGCACCGCGGGCACCAGGAACAGCAGCGCCCGCACCGGTACGCCGGTTTCGTCCCGGCTGCCCTGGGCGGCGGCGCGCCGGAGCAAAGCTGGTGCTGCCACTACGATCAGAACGGCCTGCGCTGCGAAGGTCCAGAAGGCGCCCTGCCAGAAACCGATCTCGGCAAACAGGCCGCCCGCCAGCCAGCGGCCCGACCAGCGCCGACACGCCCCATACGAGCGATATTGCGGCATAGGCGCACATCCACAGCCGGTCGGGAAAGTAGGTTGCGATCCCGATGTTGCAGAGCGCCATCATGGCGCCGCCGCCGATACCCTGCAGCAGCCGCCCGGCGAGAAATCCGCCCATGTCCCACGCCAAGGCGGTGACGACGCAGCCAAGTGCGAAGACAGCTGCCGTTACCGCGAGCATCCTGGCGATGCCGTAACGCGTCGCCAGCAGCCCGCCGCATGCGGCGGCGACGATCGCGCCGACCAGTTCCGGCATCCACGCCCACGCCACCCAGGCGAGACCGCCCAACTCGGCCACCGCGTCGGGCATGATGGTGGCAACCATCGTCATGTCCGCGGCATGCAGCCAGATCCCGCCACAAATCAGCAGCAGAATCGGCCCGCGGCCTTCGGCGAACAGACCGGGTCGAACCGTTGCGTCGCTGTTGTCGACTTGCATGAATGGCTGTCGCATGGACCGGCGGTTGGCGATCCCGCCCTCGCCGATTAATATGGAAACATATTGGTTTCTATATTAAATATTGGGCGTCGACAAGCCGGGCGGAGCGACGATGACCAGGGACGACCAACTGCTATTGCTGCTGAAGACGGAAGGCCCCCTGACCGTCGGCCATCTGGTGAAGCGGCTAAAGCTGACGCCGCAGGGCCTCCGCCGCCGGCTGGAGGCGCTGGCCGCCGACGCGCTGGTCGAGGCCACGACCGAGCGCGCCGGCGTCGGCCGGCCGCGTAAATGCTGGCGGCTGACTCCCGACGGCGATGCGCGTTTTCCCGACCGCCACGACGAACTCGTGGTCGACTTAATCGAGCAAGTGCGCCGGGAACTCGGGCCGGCAGCGCTGGATCGCCTGATCGCCGGCCGCGAGGCAGCGCAGCGCCGCCGATACGCCGCCGCCCTGCCGGCGCAGGCCACCTTGCCCGAACGCACGCGGCGCCTCGCGCGGCTGCGCAGCGAGGAAGGGTACATGGCCGAGGTCCGGCGTGCCGATGGCGGCGGTCTGCTGCTGATCGAACATCACTGTCCGATCTGCGCGGCGGCGAAAACCTGTCAGGGATTCTGCCGCAGCGAGCTCGATGTATTCCGCTCGGTGCTCGGGCCCGATGTCAGCGTCGAACGCGAGAGCCACATCGTGGCCGGCGCGCCGCGTTGCGTCTATCGCGTGCAGCCGCGCGCGACGATGCGCAGCGGCGGCAAACATCCGAAGCGAAAAGAAAGTCAGCGGTAGAAAGACGCCTGGGCCGCGCGATGCGGCCGTCGCGTTGTACCCGGTTAGTTGACCGGGTTCATCGCGACGATCGCGCCGGACCTCAGCACGATGCAGGGCTGGTCGACTGCGCGAAGCTGCGTGCAGGCGGTATGCGCGGTCTGCTCGTCGAGGCCGATCAGGCGCGCGCGATAGATCGTACCGAGCTCGTTCTTGATCTCTTCGATCTGAACCCGTGCATTCTGCAATTCGTTCGGTGCACGCTGGCTCGCATAGAGGGCGGCGCTATGGGCGGCAGCGAACTTGCTGAAGGCGCCGACCTGAACGCCCCAGATGCCGGAGAGCGACGGTTCGACGGGGGCCGAGGCGGGAAGGTCGGCCAGCGGGACGGCGGTGACGGCCTCGCTGCCGAAATCGCCCTGGCCGAGTGCGCCGGCGGGGATCGCTGCGGCCGGAACCGTGCCGGCGGCGAGATCGGCAATCGTGAGATCCATCGGCTCGCCTTCGGGCAGCGGCACGGTCGGCAGCGTGTAGCCGGTCGACGCCATGCCAAAGCCCGGGATATCGGCGCCGGGCTTGGGCGGCGGGGGCGGCGCTGCGGCCATCAGCACCGGACCGGCGCGATCGAAGGCCTCGTCCATCAGCGTCGCCATCTGGTCGTCGCGCGAGGCGGCGCTCTGGCCGCCGATCACCACGCCGATCAGGCGGCGGCCGTCGCGGACGGCCGAGAAGGCGAGGTTGAAACCCGAGGCGCGGATATAGCCGGTCTTGAGACCGTCGGCGCCGGCATAACGCTGCATCAGCCGGTTATGACTTTTGTAGGTGACGCCGTTATAGGTGAAGCTGGTCGCCGAAAAATAATGATAGAAGCCCGGGAAATCGAACATCAGCGCCCGCGCCAGCGTCACCATATCCTGCGCCGTCGTGACCTGGGCCTTGTTCGGCAATCCGTGCGGATTGCGGAAAACCGTGTTGTTCATGCCGAGCTGGCGAGCGCGCTCGGTCATCAGCCTCGCGAAATCGGCCTCGTTGCCGCCAAGTTCTTCGGCGACGACCATCGCCACGTCGTTGGCCGAGCGGATCACCAGCGCGTAGATCGCCTGCTCGACCGTCAGGGTCGAGCCCTTGTGCAGCGCCAGATTGGTCGCCGGTTGGCCGGCGGCGTGGCTGCTGGCGGTGAGCGTCGAATCAATCGCGATCTGGCCGTTCTGCAAGGCCTCGAAAAGCAGATAGAGCGTCATCATCTTGGTGAGGGACGCGGGATAGACTTGGGCGTCGGCGCTGCGGCTGCGCAGCACTTCGCCGGTCACGGCGTCGACAATGATATCGGCATAAGTCCGGGCCTGGACGGCAGGCGCGGTCAACGGCCCGGCAATCAGGAGCGCCAGAACCGCGATGGCCAGAAATCGAAAAACCACGCCGGCCCCAAAACGCGGGCGGGCGGTCAATCGGCAAGACCGCATAGGCTGGAACTCCCCCTCCCGATCCCCAGATGATGTGCCGATTCGGTTACAGTATGAAAAATAACGATTCTTGTCCAGTTTCCAGATACTTCCCGAGGGATCCGCTGAGCCCGCGCGAGGCTCGCCGGGTGCCCAAACCCATGATATGACTCTCCATCCCATGACCAACCACCGCATCTTGTGGCGCCGGACCCTCGGCCGCCTCGACATAATTTTTTCGGCCGGCCGCCATCTCGGCGCCGTTTTTGCCGCGGCCGGCCTGCTGGCCGCCTGCAGCTATAGCGGCGACATCGACAATCCGCTGGTCCGGCGGGCCCAATGGTTCTCCTATGTCCAGGGCGAGGACATCGTCGCTGCCTGCATTGCCGATGCGCCCGATCGGCTGCGCTTCGTCTACAATGCCGACTTCCTCAGGCAGGTGCGGACCTACGAACTGACCGCCGACGGCACCGGCGGTGCGCAAGTCGAGGTGCGGGCGGCCGCGGGCGGCGCCAGTTTCTCGAACGTCCGTTTCAACGATCTGCAGAGCGCCTGGGGCTGGCACAAATCCGAGACACGACTCGATCCCACCGGCTATCAGGCGCTGCTGAGCGCGCTCGAGGCGGACGGTTTCTTCGAGCATAGCGACGACAATCTGCGGCTCAACTCGCGCGACTATTACTGGCTGGTGACCGGCTGCATCGACGGCGCGGTCGAGACCGGTGGCTGGCTGAACGGCAAGCAGGATATTTCAACGCTCGCCTTCGGTCAGATGCTCTGGGCGCTCGACGAGGCGGAATTGCCGATCGACCGCCCGCGCTGGGTCGATCCTGCCGACCGGCGCGACCGCCCCGGCGAAGCGGGCGACGACGTCACCATCAAGCCGTTCTGGATCACGGTGCGCGATCGTCCCGCCGGCGAATGAGGCGTCGCGTGCGGCGCGGGGCGATGGCGACAACCGCGCTGCCCGTACGGTTTTTGCCGGGCGGGGGTCTTTGCGGCGCCGCGAGCGATCCCATATCATGGCGGCGTGGCGACTCATTC
>JBBDWW010000095.1:0-7201 GCA_040902645.1 Dongiaceae bacterium
ATTATGGCAATGGATGCCCAGTTTCGTGCCCGGCACATAAGCGGTCACCTCGCCCACGATGCGTTCGATCTCGTGCGGCAGCGTGCCGCCATTGGTATCGCAGAGCACGACCCAGCGTGCGCCATTTTCGTAAGCGGCCTTGATGCACTCGAGGGCGTAAGCGGGGTTTGCCTTGTAGCCATCGAAGAAATGTTCGGCATCGAACATGACTTCCTCGACCCGCTGCTTCGCCAGCGCGACACTCTCGGCAATCATGTCGATGTTTTCGCTGCGGGCGATGCCGAGTGCGACATCGACATGAAAATCCCAGCTCTTGCCGACCATGCATATGGCCGGCGTTTTCGCGCCAAGCAGGCCCGCAAGACCCGGATCGTTGGCGGCACTGCGGCCCGGACGCCGGGTCATGCCAAAGCCGACCAGCTTTGCGCGGCTCAGCGCCGGAGGTGCGGCGAAGAACCCATTGTCGGTCGGGTTGGCACCAGGCCAGCCGCCCTCGACATAATCGACACCGAGCCGGTCGAGCGCGATCGCGATCGCCTGCTTGTCGGCAACCGAGAAGTCGACGCCCTGCGTCTGCGCGCCGTCGCGCAGGGTGCTGTCGAAAAGATAGACGCGATTCTCGTTCATGTCGGTCGGGTCAGGTTTCGGGATCGGGCCGGCGGGAAATGGCCCGCGCGGCCGGAAAGCGCGCCATTACTGCCCTCACGTCGGTTGGCCGTCAACCGAGCCGGCCCATCGGATCCGCCGTCGGGCCGCCGATTTCAGTCGGCGCGGCGCCAACTGGTGCCCTGCGGCCCGTCTTCGAGCAGGATCCCTTTGGCCGCGAGATCGTCGCGGATGCGGTCGGCCTCGGCAAAGTTGCGCGTCTTGCGGGCCGCGATCCGAGCCGCGATCTGGGCGTCGATCCAGGCGGTATCGTCGCCGCCGGACGCGGCACGCTGGAACCATTCTTCGGGATCGGCCTCGAGCAGGCCGAGCAGCGATGCCGAAGCCCGCAATTCGCCGCGCAGTTTCTCGCGATCCGCCGGCCGCTCGGCCTTGTTGAGTGCGGTCATCGACTCATAGAGATGCGAGAGTGCGAGCGGCGTGTTGAGGTCGTCTTCCAGCGCCGCGAGCACCGGCAGCGAAGGGGCGCTATCGCTTGGGGATCCGGATTGACCTTCGCGCAGCGCGCCGTAGAGCCGGTCGAGCTGCTGCTTTGCCTGCCGCAGCCCGTCATCGGTGATGTCGATGGGTTGGCGGTAATGCGCGGTCAGCAAGGCAAGGCGAATTGCTTCGCCGCGATGGCCCGCTTCGAGTAACTGACGCACGGTGAAGAAATTGCCGAGCGACTTCGACATCTTCTCGCCATTTACCTGCACGAAGCCGTTATGCATCCAGTAGCGCGCCAGCGGCGCGTCGTTGTGCACGCAGCGGCTCTGGGCAATTTCGTTCTCGTGATGGGGAAAGATCAGATCGATGCCGCCGCCATGGATATCGAACGTGATGCCGAGCAGCTCTTTTGCCATGGCCGAGCATTCGATATGCCAGCCCGGCCGGCCGCGACCCCAGGGGCTGTCCCAGCTCGGCTGTTCCGGCGTGCTCGGCTTCCACAATACGAAATCGGCCGGGTGTTTCTTGTAGGGTGCGACCTCGACCCGCGCGCCGGCGATCATGTCGTCGAGACTGCGGCGCGAGAGCTCGCCATAGTTCTTCATCGCTGGCACATGGAACAGCACATGGCCTTCGGCTTCGTAGGCGCAGCCCTTGTCGATCAACGTGCCGATCATCGCGACCATCGGCGGGATCGTCTCGGTGCAGCGCGGCTGTTGCGTCGGTGTCAGCGCACCGAGGGCGGCCATGTCATCCTGATAGGCGTCGAAAGTGCGTTCGGTGAGCACGCGGATCGGCTCGCCATTCTCTTTCGCCGCGGCGATGATCTTGTCGTCGACGTCGGTCACATTGCGCACGTAGGTGACATGGTTTGCGCCATAGACATGACGCAGCAGCCGGAAAAGCACGTCGAACACGACCACCGGTCGCGCATTGCCGATGTGCGCAAAATCGTAAACCGTCGGACCGCACACATAGAATCGCACGTTCGCCGGATCGAGCGGTTTGAACGCCTCCTTGCGGCGGCTCATCGTGTTGTGAATCAGGATCGGCATCTTCGCTCCGGCCAAGGGCGCGCGACCCTAGCAGCGGCCCCCAATGCGCTCAAGGCAGCGCGCAAACGAGCAACGTGTCATGCCGCCGGATCAAGCCGGCGCTGCGACCGTTCGGCGCCGATCAGCGGCAGCAACGCCGCCATCTCCGGCCCGGCATCGCGCCCGGTCAGCGCGAGGCGCAGCGGCCGGAACAAGGCCCGTCCCTTGCGGCCGGTCTTTTCCTTGAGCGCATTGGTCCATCGCGACCAGATGTCGCGATCCCAGGGTTCCGACGGCAACAGCGAGGCGGACTCGGCCAAAAATTCCGGCTCTTCGCGCAGCGGCTCGATCTCGCCGTAACAGACCGCAACCCAGACCGCCGCGTCCGAAAGCCGCGCGACATTGCCCCGGATCGCCAGCCAGAGCGGCGCGTCGCAGCCGAGCGGTGCGAGCCGGTCGGCCACGCGGTCATAATTGTAACCGTGCAGCACGCGGGCATTGATCGCGGCGAGCGCAGCCGGATCGTAGCGCGGCGCACCGCGACCGAAATGACCGATATCAAACTGCGCGGCCAATGCGTCGAGCGAGGCTGCAAGCGCATCCTTCTCGCCGCCGGCGCCGCCGATGCCGGCAAGATAGGCCGCGAGCGCCAGCGGTTCGATTCCGTCGTCGCGCAGACGGGTAGCGGACAGACTGTCGAGCCGCTTCGAGAGCAGCGCACCCGCGGCATCGGCGAGCAAAGGCAGATGGCCGAACGACGGCGTGCTGCCGCTGAGCGCAAGAAAGATCTGGATCTGCGCTGCTGTGTTCGTCACATGATCATGGCCGCGGATCACCTGCGCGATGTCGAGATCGATATCGTCGACGACCGAAGGCAAGGTGTAGAGGAACGATCCGTCGTCGCGCACCAGCACCGGATCGCTCTGGCTCGCCGCGTCGATTCGCTCCGGCCCGCGCACCAGATCGGTCCATTCGACCGGTTCGCGATCGAGCCTGAAGCGCCAATGCGGGCGTCGCCCCTCAGCTTCAAGCTGCGCCCGAACTTTCTCGTCGAGCGCCAGTGCGGCACGATCGTAGATCGGCGGTTTCCCCGCCTGGAGCTGCGCCTTCCGCCTGAGTGCAAGTTCCTCCGGGGTCTCGTAACAGGGATAGAGTCGGCCCGATGCCTTCAGCCGCTCGGCGGCCGCGCGGTAAAGAGAAATCCGCGCCGACTGCCGCGCCTCCTCGGCCCAGTCGAGCCCGAGCCAGCGCAAATCCTCTCGGATCGAGTGTTCGAACTCGGGGCGCGAGCGCTCTTTATCGGTATCGTCGAGGCGTAGCACGAACGCGCCGCCATAACGCCGCGCCTGCAGCCAGTTCGCGAGCGCCACATAGAGATTGCCGACATGCAACCGGCCGGTCGGGCTCGGCGCAAAGCGCACGCGCAGGTTCCCGGCAGGGGTCATCGCATCACCCCGCGCGGGGCCGGAAACGATTGGTGATCGGATAGCGCCGATCGCGGCCGAAGGAACGGCGCGTGATCTTGACGCCGGGCGGCGCCTGGCGCCGCTTGTACTCGGCCGCATCGAGCATGTTCCAGACCCGCACAACGGTCGCCGACGAATGACCGCGCGCGACGATCTCGTCGATGCCGAGATCGCGCTCGATCAGACATTCAAGGATGTCGTCGAGCTTGTCATAGGGTGGCAGCGAATCCTGGTCGGTCTGGTTCGGCTTCAACTCGGCTGTGGGCGGCCGGGTAATGGTCCGCTCGGGAATGACGCGGCCTTCGGGCCCCAACGCGCCATGCGGCCGTGCCTGGTTCCGCCAGCGTGAGAGCGCAAAGACGCTGGTCTTGTACACGTCCTTCAGCACGGAATAGCCGCCGCACATATCGCCATAGAGGGTCGCATAGCCAACCGACATTTCCGACTTGTTGCCGGTCGAGAGCACCATATGGCCGAACTTGTTCGAGATCGCCATCAGGAGCACGCCGCGGCTGCGCGCCTGGATGTTTTCTTCCGTCGTATCGGGCGCGCGACCGGCGAAGATCGGCCCGAGAATATCACCGAAGGCTTTCATCGGCGCCTCGATCGACAGCACGTCATGCCTGATGCCGAGCAGGCGCGCGCATTCGGCCGCGTCCTCGAAGCTCACGTCGCTGGTATAGGGTGAGGCCATCATCACCGACCAGACACGATCAGCGCCCAGTGCATCGACGGCGACCGCCGCGCTCAATGCGGAATCGATTCCGCCCGAGAGCCCGATGACCACGCCGGGAAACCGGTTCTTGCCGACATAGTCGCGCAAGCCGAGGCAGAGCGCGCTGTAGATTTCCTCATCGCCCTCGACCACGCGCGCGATCGCGCCTTCGCGGCAGCGCCAGTGATCGCCCTCGCGCTGCCAGCGCGTCAGGCCGACATGCTCGCGGAAGGTCGGCAACTGCGCTTTCAGAATGCCGTCGGGATCGAGCACGAACGAGCCGCCATCGAAGATCAGTTCGTCCTGGCCGCAGATCTGGTTCACATAGATCAGCGGCAGAGCGTGCGCTGCGACGCGCGCGCCAGCGAGCTGGAAGCGTTCGTCATGCTTGTCCCGCTCATAGGGACTGCCATTGATGACGATCAGGATTTCGGCGCCGCTCTCGGCCAATGTCTCGGTGACATCGGGCGTCCACATATCCTCACAAACCATGACGCCGAGCCGCACGCCACGAAAGGCGATTGGCCCCTGCGGCGGTGCTGCGGAAAAAACCCGCTTCTCATCGAACACGCCGTAATTCGGCAGATCGACCTTGCGACGGATCGCCGCCACCTTGCCGCCATCGAGCAGCAGCGCCGCGTTATAGACCCGCCCGTCCTCGACCCAGGGGCAGCCGATCAGCATCGCGGGGCCGCCGTCGGCGGTATCGGCAGCGAGCGCCTCGGCTGCCTCGCGGCAGCGCGCCTGAAAAAACGGTTTCAGAACCAGGTCTTCCGGCGGATAGCCGCTGACGACCAGTTCGGAGGCAACCACGAGGTCGGCGCCATCGCGCGCCGCCTCGGCCCGGGCTTCGCGCAGGCGTGCGACATTGCCATCGAGGTCGCCCACGACGGGATTGAGCTGGGCCAGCGCGATGGCGAGACTGTCGGTCATGCGGATCTAGATGTAGCGCAGCCCCTGCCTTACAACCAAGGTCCTGCGTTCCCGTGCAACAAAGCGGTCCAGAGGAAGAAACCATGGCGGATTCCGGCCTTACCAAAGAGATCATGGCGGCGGTCGATACCGGTTTCGATGCGCAGCTCGCCTTCACCCGCGATCTGACTGCGATTCCCTCTTTGCGGGGTCGCGAGGCCCCGGCGCAGGATTTCATGGCCCGGGCCTATCGCGAGCGCGGGCTCGCAGTCGATCGCTGGAAGATCGACGTGAAGGACATCCAGCATCTGCCCGGTTTCTCGCCGGTCATGGTCAGCTACGACGATGCATGGAATGTCGTCGGCAGCCACCGGCCGCGTGAGACCAAGGGCCGCTCTTTGATCCTGAACGGGCATATCGACGTGGTACCGACCGGGCCGGCCGACATGTGGGCGAAGCCGCCGTTCGAACCGCATGTCGAGGGCAATTGGCTCTATGGCCGCGGCGCCGGGGACATGAAGGCGGGGTTGGCTGCGGGTATGTTCGCGCTCGATGCCCTACGTCGCGTCGGATATCAGCCGGCCGCTGACGTTTATCTGCAATCCGTCGTCGAAGAGGAATGCACCGGAAATGGTGCGCTTGCCTGTCTGCAGCGCGGCTATCGGGCGGATGCCGCCCTCATTCCCGAACCGACCAGCGATACGCTGGTTGCGGCGCAGGTCGGCGTCATGTGGTTCCAAGTAAAGATCAAAGGGCGGCCGGTTCATGTTTCGGTCGCCGGCACGGGCGCCAATGCGATCGAGGCCGCATACCCGATCATGGCGGCGTTGCACGAGCTCGAGGCAAAATGGAACGCGGACAAACATGCCGCATTCCACGCCGTCAATCATCCGCTGAACTTCGTGGTCAGCCGGATCGAGGGCGGCGACTGGACGTCCAGCGTGCCGGCCTGGTGCACGTTCGACATGCGGATCGGCATCTATCCGGGCATGGATTTGAAGACGGTGCGCGAAGCGGTCGAACAGACGGTCGCGACGGCAGCGCGTAACGATTCCTATCTCTCCAACAGCCCGCCCGAGATCGTCTATCACGGCTTCCAGGCCGAAGGATATGTTCTCGAAAACGCCGACGAACCGATCGGGGTGCTCGAACGCGCACATGGCGCCGTGACCGGCGCCGCACTCGAGCAGTACGCGATCACCGGCACGACCGATGCACGATTCTTCGGGCTCTATGCCGATATTCCGGCGCTGGTCTATGGACCGGCTTCCGAGAGCATCCACGGGTACGACGAGCGGGTCGATATCGCATCGACCCGGCGCGTTACCCAGGCGATCGCGCTCTTCATGGCCGAATGGTGCGGACTGGAGAAAGTCGCCGCCTGACGGCCGCGCGTCGTTATTCCTTGTTGCCGTCTTTCCGGCGCAGCAGGAATTCGCGCCCGACCTTGACCCGCGGCGTGCCGTCATAGGCGACGATGTCGGCGGTGGCGTAGGTCTCGGGCCAACGATGCGGCAGATAGGACCCCGTGCCGATCACATCGATCGGAGCACCAGCCTCGGCCATCAGCTTGCATTTGGCCGGGTCGAAGCCCGACGACGCGACGAGCTTCACGTCGCGGAAACCGGCCTCGTCGAGCGCACCGCGCATATGGAAACAGGCCGCCGCCGAGACGCCGCCGCCGACCAGATATCGGAGTTCAGATTCGCTGCGATAGCCGCGGATCGCATGCGGCGCGTGACGATCGAGCACGGCGTAGGAGCGCGGCGGATCGAGCCCCTCGATGAAACGGCTGCCGGGCGTGTCGATCCGCACCGAGAGGCGGCCGGCCTTCGCGAGTTCAGCAAATCGCCGGCAGACGGCGACCGCGTCGGTGACCTCCTGCGCGAAGTAGTCGACCAGCACCGTCATGTCGTCGTTCGGAAAAGCCTCGTGCATCATCTCGGCCGCACGCACGGTCGAGCCGGCATAGCCGATCAGCG
>JBBDWW010000096.1:0-7161 GCA_040902645.1 Dongiaceae bacterium
TCGAACTCGTGCGCGCGGTTGAGCGCCGCCAGCATGCAGAGATTGTTCAGGCTGCGCTGCTGGCGCGAGAGCCCCTTGTTGCCCCAGATGCGGCCCCAACAATATTCGGTCACGAGTTTCTGGAACTCGCGATTGAAGTCGTCGACGTTCTGGATGGCGGCATCCACATACTCGGCGCCCAGCACCTCGCGGCGGATGGCCAGGCCGCGATCGAAATCTTCGGAACTCATCGCCCTGTTCTCCCGGAAAAGCCTCTCAGGCAGGCGACCGCGATGGGCCGTCACCCGCCTCGATCTGATAGCCCAACCGGCGTCATTGCGCCATTGGCGACTAGCGGGCGGCGGCGTGGACGCGGTCGGGTTTCGGCGCCGCGCTGCGCGAGCGGATCTTCGGCAGAACCTTGTCGGCAAACAGCTTCATGCTGCTCATCGTGTACTCGTGCGGCATGCCGGACCAGGAGCTGTTGATCAGCAGCTGCTCGATATGCAACTCGTCCTGCAACTCCTCGATCTTGTCGATCACCTGGGCTGGCGTGCCGAACAACAGCGAGCGGCCGTTCACAAACTCGAACGTGAGCTCTTTCTTCAGGGCGGCTTCCTGCTCGGCCGGCAGTTCCTCGTCCGGATTAAGGAAGATCTTCGGCCCGCGCCAGTTGCTCCAGTTCAGGTACCGCATCAGATAGGACTCGGCCATGTGGCGCGCCTCGGCTTCGGTTTCGGCGACGAACGTGTCGCGCATGATGCTGACGCCGCTGCCGAAGGGGATGTTGCGGCCGCGCGTCGCGGTCGCGCGCTCCTGATAGAGACGGAACCGCTCCTTCAGCATCTGGACCGGCGGGCGCCACATGATGATGCCCATGTCGTTCTCGGCCGCGAACTGCACAGCGAGCGGCGAATCGACGACCTGCCACATTGGCGGCATCGGCTTCTGCATCGCGCGCGGGAACACGGAAATCTTGGTCAGCTCGCCGGTCGCGGCGTCGATGTAATCCGCGTCGTTGACGGGATGGGCGCGGTCCCAGCGGAAGCCCGGGGCCGGGAACGTATAGTGCGTGCCCTTGTGCGAGAAGATGCGCTGCGAGAGCGCCTTCTTCAGAATCGCAACCGTGTCGGCGAAGACCTTGAAGTTCTCTTCCGGATTGCGCGGATCGGCCGCCGGGTTGAGGTTGACGCCCTCGAGCCCGTAATTGCCGCGACCGACGCCCAACTCAAGCCGGCCGTTGGAGAGCTGGTCGAGCAGCGCGATGTCTTCGGCGAGGCGCAGGGGATGCCAGAAGGTGATGATCGCCGCCGCGAGACCGATCCGGATGTTCGTCGTCCGCGCGGCGATATCGGTCGCCATGATGATCGGGTTCGGCAGGATCTCCCGACCCCAGATGCTGAAATGGTGTTCGGCAAACCAGATGCTGTCGAGCCCCGCCCGATCGCAGAAGACCGACAGGTCGCGGATATCGTTGAGACAGTCGATATAGACGCGTTCGTAACCGGGATTCGACGGGTTGCAGAAATAACCGACTTTCATGATGGTGCCTCCGATCCGTGCGCCGAAATCGATATCCGGCTCCTGAAAGGCCTCGAACGGCGATCCGCCCCAAGCTCTGGACAGCCGTTATTCTATAATACAATCATACAATCTGCAACGCGCCGGGCAGAGATTCTCTCGGCGCGCCCGGCCGGAACCCGCCATTTCCGCCCCGGGCAAGCCGTCGCTACCGGCCCCGCGCCTCTGCTAGAGTGCAGCCGGCCCGATGCGTCGTCGCGCCGGGGCAAGGGATCGGAGCTCGATGCGTCAGGGTAAGAGCCAAGGCAAAGTCGCGCTCCGCATCGACCGGAGCAGCACGACGCTACGCGCCAAGACGATCGAGGCGCTGCGCGAGGGCATTCTCAGTCTCCAGTTCAAACCTGGCGACCGGCTGATCGAACGCGAGCTGTGCGAAATGCTGGGCGTCAGCCGGACCTCGATCCGCGAGGCACTGCGCCATCTCGAAGCGGAAGGGCTCATCACCAGCGAACCGCATCGCGGTCCGGTGGTGGCGACCGTAACACCCGAGGAAGCGCAACAGCTCTACGAAGTACGCGCCGTGCTCGAGGGCTTCGCCGGCCGGCTCTTCGCCGGTCGTGCGAGCGACGCGGCGCTCGGCAAACTCGAGCGCGAGGTGCGCCGCTACGAACAGGCGGCGAAGCGTCTCGATGTCGACGAGGTGCTGGATGCACTGGCCCGATTCTACGCGATCATATTCGACGAATGCGGAAACCTGTTCGCCCGGAACATGATCGTCTCGCTGCGCGCGCGCATGCAGTATCTGCGAACCACCACCATGTTCGGCCAGAACGAGGCAGACACCGAGCAATCGATCCGGAACTTCCGCCGCATCCTCGAGGCCGCCAAGGCGCGCAATCCCGATGCGATGGAAGCGGCCTGCGTCGCGCAGGTCCGACATGCCTCGTCGGTTGCGCTGCAGGTGCTGCGCGATAGCGCTGTGGCCGGCAAATAGACTTGTCGGAACACCTCGCACGATCGCCGCAACCGGTTGCAACGTCATGAATGCGCCGATCCGCTGCGGCATGGCCGGCGGGCTTCTGGCGATCCTGCTGCTGGCCGGTTGCGCGACGCCGGTTGTGCCGCCGGTACCGTTCGATGGCCCCCACGCCTGGCAACGTAGTATCGAGATCGCCGAAGCGGAATGGACGACGTTCGGTGAGCAGGTCGTCGCCTATCGCTATGATGCGAACGGGCGCGAAATTCAGCTCATCGATCCGACCGGCTATACCGAAGACGATCGCCCGGTTTATCCCTCGATGGTCGGATACTGGAACGCGGTGGGCGAAGACGGGTTCGATAGTTGGGCGAGCTGCTATGCCGGCTGGCAGCGCAAATGCCCGTGGCATCTGCCCTGGTCGGCAGCCTTCATTTCCTGGGTGATGGTGGAAGCGGGGATGCCCGCCGACCGGTTCGTTCCCAACGAGAATCACTGGACCTATGTGCAGAATATCGTCGCCCGCGCCGGCGATCCGGGCAGGGCCTTCCTGCCGGAAGCCGTCGACCGCTATCGCCCGCAGCCCGGCGATCTGATCTGCAAGACGCGGGGCGGGGCCGAAACGCCCGATTTCGATGTGCTGATGAAAGATCCGGGCGGGCCGGGCGAATTTCTGCCGATGCATTGCGATCTGGTGATCGCCAATGGGGGCAGCAGAATCATTCCCGACGGGTTCATCGAAGCGATCGGCGGCAATGTCGCCAACTCGGTCTCGAAGAGCCTGATCCCGAGCGACAAGGGCTATCTGATACCCGGCCGTGTCGGGGCCTGGTTCATCATCCTGCGCAACGTCTACGGTGCCCCACCGCTCGTTTGATCGGCCGCTGGTTTGATCGGATGGCCGGCGGCGACAAAGCCGACGCCGGCCGACCGGTCTAGACACCGACGATCGCGAGAAACACCATCAGGCTGCCGACCCACGAGGCGATGAACAGGATCGTCCGGAGCCACGGAATCGCCAGCATATAGACGAGCGCATGGGCGAGACGCGACCAGAAAAAGATCGCCGAACCCGCCGCCGTCTGCTCGTTGTCGAGCCCGGCCATGTGTGCGGTCAGCACCAGCGCCGCAAACGGCACCAGATTCTCGACCATGTTGAGATGCACCCGCTGAGCGCGCAGTGCCCATTCCGGCAGCGGTTTCGTTTCCGTCGGATAACCGACCGTGTCCGAGACGCCCCAGATTCCGAATCGGGCGATCACATAGGGCACCCAAAGCAGCAGGCAGAGCAGGGAAGACCATGTGAGGTAATGCAGGTCGAGAGTCATCGCGATATCCCCCATGTCGCGTGCCGCTGACGCGGCGACGGCCGAAGATTACCGGCGAATCGCCGATTCGGCCAACCCGGCCGAGGGCAGCCGTTCAAGCCGGGCGACTGGCACAGCCGATACAGGTCGGTACCGCCGGATCGTTCTCGAGGCGTTTCGGTTCAATCGGCTCGCCGCAGGCGATACAGAACCCGTAGTCGCCGGCTTCGATCCGGGCCAGCGCCGCCGAGATTCGCGCGCGTTGTCGCATACGATTGCGTTCGGTCGCTTCTGCCATCGCCTGCATCTGCAGCGCATCCATGCGCGAAAGGCGGCCAACGCTCTGCTGGTCGAGTTCGACCGGTTGGCGGCTATCGGCGCTGCTACGGCTCAGTTCATCGATTTCGGCGGTCTGGGCCAGTAGCCGTTCGCGAGCGGTTTCCGGATCGAGCGGGATGGCCGTCACTCCATTCTTGACGTAGCCGCGATCGAAGCCGGTTTGCCGCTGCCGGGCGCCGCGACGCATTCGAAGGCGTCGACATCGCCGATCGCCACGCGCATGTAATGCTGCTGGTTGCCGGCGGGCCAGGGGCCGAGCAGCGTAACGGGTGCTGCCGTGACGATCGCGCCCTGTGCCGCCGCGATGCATTGCCGGCGCGCGTCGTCGACATCGTCTGCCCGGTCGAAAGACGGTTCGAGATTGAAATGCCCGGCGCGCAGCAAGGTCGGATCGAAATTCCAGCCTGCCGCCGGCGTCCAGGCAACCGTGCCGTGCTGCCAGAGAATGCGGAAAACGGAACCGGGTTCGAGGTCGGCGAGCAGAATGCCGGTCGCGGCGGTCCTCGTATCGGCCGCGATCTCGCCGAGCCGATGTTCGGGTTGCAGCAGCGGCGAACTGAAGACCGGCTGCGCCGCATCCGCCCGCAGGCCGGCGAGGAACACCGCGAGGCTGCCGCCGTCGGGCAGTGTCTCATATGGATCATTGTCGATTGCGAGCGCCGGCAGGCGTTCGTCGAGATAGGTGAGGATCCGCCGCTCGACTTCGACGATGCGATCGTTCAGTGCATCGGAGGCGCAATGCCGGCGCTGCATGTCGTCGGTTTCGGCGCCGCAGATCGAGCGAATGATCTCGATCGCGCCCTTGTTTTCCTCGAGCAACCGATCGTAGGCGGCGAACCCCAGCACCGTGCCCGCCGTGCTGCGTCCGAAGGCGAGACGCGCATCGAGCACGCTTTCACCGCCGCCGACACAGAAACCGGGATCGATCGCCATGCCCGCAGCGGTGCAGGGCTCGTCCGCTGCGAGGGGGCCGGCCGATATACAGAACAGGCCAACGCCGAGTGCCGCGAGCGCGCGCAGCCGCGAAAGGGCGAACGCTATCCCGGTTTCGGCATTACCAGCTCCCGCTGTTCGGCATCGATGCCCATGGTTCTTTCGGCGGCAGGCTTTCGCCGTCCTGCAGCAGCTCGATCGAGATCCCGTCAGGCGAGCGGATGAAGGCCATATATCCGTCGCGCGGCGGGCGATTGATCGTCACGCCGCGATCGAGTAATCGCTGGCAGACGGCATAGATATCGCCGACCCGATAGGCGAGATGGCCGAAATTGCGGCCGCCGGTATAGACCTCCGGATCCCAGTTATAGGTCAGTTCGACGAGCGGTGCTTCGTCGCGCTTGGCGCGCTCGGCGTCTTCCGCGGCAGCCAGATAGACCAGTGTAAACCGGCCTTTCTCGCTGTCGTACCGCTTGACCTCGGCGAGACCGAGCTTGTTGCAATAGAAATCCAACGATTTGTCGAGATCGTTCACGCGTACCATGGTGTGCAGATAGCGCATCGCGGCAATGGTCTCCCGTGCAGTCGTCCGTGGATCGGGTGCGCGGCTGTCCGGTCGCACCCCGATCCTCAAGGCGTAGCTCACCAGCCCCGCCGAGGCAACGCCGGCCCCGGTCACCTGAACTCAGGTGCCGGTCGCGGGCCGTTGTTGCGCGGCTTCCACCGTTTCCTTGTCTGTTACATCCCCTGCTGGCGCCAACCGCTGCGTGCGCAACCGGCTTTTCCGCAACTCGCCATGCGCATCGAGGATCGGATAGGCGACCGAGGTGAGATGCGAGTTGATCCGCTTCAGATCGCGCATGATGTCGAGATGCAATGCCGACGTTTCGATCGACTGCACGCGACCCGAACGCAGTCGCTCGAGATGATGTTCGCTACCGGCACGCTCCAGATCGCGCATCATTTCCTTCTGCGCGAGAAGCTCCCGCGCGGAATCGATATCGCCGGACATGTAAACGCCGAGCGCGAGTTGCATGTTGTCGACCACGCGCTGATGCATGGTTTCGAGTTCCTTCCAGCCTTCCGCCGAGAAGGACAGTCGGTTTCGCAGTTTCTTCTGCGCCAGTTCGAGCAGGTTCTTATCGATGATATCGCCGACATGCTCGAGATTCGTGGTGAAAGTGATGGCATCGATCAGGCGACGGCTTTCCTCTTCCGAGGTGGCGGCGCGGCTCGCCTCGGTCAGATAGAGTTTGATGGCCTCATAGAGCGTATCGACGTCGTCATCCATCTTGGAAATGCGTTCGATCAGCTTCGGATCATTGTCGCGAAAGACAGCGATCAGTTCGCGCAGCATGGTCTCGACGATGTCCGACATGCGCAGCACTTCGCGCGATGCCGCGGCCAGCGCCAGCGATGGCCGCTTGATCACCTCGGGATCGAGATAACGCGCCCGGATCGTACCTTCGACTTCGCGCGTATCGGGCAGCAGCCGGTCGACCAGTTTTGCGGCGAGCCCGGTCAACGGCAAAAAGAGGATCGTCAAGGCGAGGTTGAACGCGGTGTGGAAATTGGCGATCTGCCGCGCCGGCCCGCCATTCACCTCGGCGATATAGGGCGCCGCGAACGCGAGGAACGGCAGGGCAATCAGCGCGCCGAAGACGCGGAACAGCAGATTGCCGAGCGGGATCCGCCGCGCTGTCGGAGGCTCGGCCAGCGACAGCATGAAGGGCACGATGCCGGCGCCGGCATTGGCGCCGAGAACCAGCACGAATCCGAGTTCGAGCGGCACGACGGCACTGCCGACCAGCGACATCACGAACAGCACCATCGCGACGCTCGAATGTGCGAGCCAGGTGAGGAGGGCCGCCACCAGGAACGCGATCACCGGTTCGCGGCCGAGCGCGGTCAGGACGGTCTGCATCGCCTCGCTGTCGCGCAGCGGCTCCGACGCGCCGACGATCAGGCTCAGCGACAACAGGACGAGGCCGAGCCCGACCAGCGCGCGGCCGACATGGCGGATGATCCCGCTCTCGGTCACCAGAAACGCGACGACGCCGATCAGGATGAGGACCGGCGACAGCCAGTGCAGGCCGAACGACAGGA
>JBBDWW010000097.1:0-7155 GCA_040902645.1 Dongiaceae bacterium
CGGGATCGGCATCGAGCAGCAGATTGAGGGTCACGGTCGACACGCCCTGCCGCGACGCGGACACCAGCGTATCGATACCTTCCGTGCTGGCGACCGCCTGCTCGATCGGCACCGTGATGAACCCCTTGATCACTTCGGCGCTGGCGCCGGGATAAGTCGTTGTAACCGTGATCGTGGTGTTCGAGAGTTCGGGATACTCCCGGATCTGCAGGTTGAACACCGCCTGCAGCCCGACCAGCAGGATCAGCAGGCTGACGACCGTCGCGAGAACCGGACGCCGGATGAACAGGTCGGTAAGCGACATGATCCGGCCTTACTCGTTCGGCCGAGTTTCGGGCGGATCGAGCGCGATGCTGTTGTCGATGACGACTGGCGCGCCCGGAAAGAGCTTCAGCTGACCGGATGTCACGACGACCTCGCCTGGCGCCAGGCCCTCGGCGATCGACAACAGATTGCCGCGCGTCTCGCCGACGCGGATAAAGCGGCGCGCGACGACGAGCGGCGGCGGCGCTGCAGCCGCACCGGCTGGGGCCGCGTCGTCGCCTGCGGCGGCATCGTCGGACGCCGGTTCGGCCGGAGCTTCAGCGTTGGCGGGGGCATCGCCGGCGACCGCCGTCTCGCCCTCCGCCGTTTCGATGGCTTCGGTTTGCTCGACCGAAGTTTCGTCGGGCGTGAGGTCGGGCATCGTCGCGCCTTCGGGCGCCGCGATTACATAGATGCTGTCGCCATAGAGGCTGTAACTGACCGCGGTGCGCGGTATCGTCACGACATCGACGGCGTCGCCTGCCAGCACCGACACGTTCGCAAACATGCCGGGCAACAGTTTGTGGCCGATATTCGGCAATACGGCCCGGACCAGCACGTCGCGGGTTTCCTGTTCAACCTTGGCATCGATCGATTCGATCTGGCCGATAAACACCTCGTTCGGGAACGCGTCGACGCGAACCTCGACCGTCTGGCCGACCGCGACAAGCGCGATCGACTGTTCCGGGATCGGGAAATCGGCATAGATCGGCGCTTGCTGTTGCAGTGTCACCAGCGGCGTACCGGGCGACACATATTCGCCGACATCGACAAGACGGATGCCGAGCAGCCCGCCAAACGGCGCCTCGATCGCTTTCTGATCGATCAGCGCGCGGGCGCGCTCGACAGCCGCGGCGGCCGTGTCGCGGCTTGCGACGCTGGTGTCGAGCGATGCGGCCGAGGTGTTACCGCGTTCGAAGAGCTCCTGCTGCCGGCCGAGATTGAGATTGGCCTCGTTCAGTTCCGCCAGTCCCGATTTCAGATCGGCCTGTTCAACCTCGTCGTCGAGTTCGACCAGCAATGTTCCCGCCGTCACGGTCTGACCGGAATCGAAATGCAGCGCCCGGATCACGCCGCCGAGCTGCGGCGCAACATCGATACCCTGCACCGCTTTCAGCGTGCCGATCGCCGGCAGGATGGGAACCCATGCGTCGGCCTGCGCCTCGGCTGCGGAGATGGTGGCCGAGGGCATGCCACCCGCGCTCATGAACTCCTGAATCATCTTCGGCTTCGTAACGAACTGGAAATAGGCGAAGCCGCCGATCACAACGACCAGAAGCGCGAGCACGACCGAGAAAATGACGATTCGTTTCATGACCACAACCGCAAGGGATTGACCGGCCGATGGGAGACCGGAACGGGGGAAGGATCGATCGATATCGTGGAGCGGCGTCGCAGCGGCAATAGCCGAACGCGCCAATCCACGGTCGTCTCAACGCATATCCGCCGCGACAGCCCGCCAAGCGCCCCAAAGGGCGGCGGAAATCCGCGGCAGGCCGCTTTTGCGGCGGCCTCCTGTAGCCCAGCGCGGCCGCTTAGTAAACCGCGCCGCCCATAGGGCTGTTTCCCGCGGATTCGGCCACCCGGACGGTCCCGATTCAGGACCAGTGCAGTGCGTAGCCCGATGCCGCCGCGATCCGGCCGGCAACCGCCGCGCGAAGGGCCTCGAACGCTGGCGGCAGCGCGCCGGTTCGCGTCCGGCCATCGAGCGCACCGACCGGCATCAGAAGGCGCACGCTGTTGGTGAGAAAGAGGAGATCGGCCGAATCGAGCGCATCGCGGGTCAGCGATTCCTCGGCCGGCATGAGCCCGGTTTCGGCCGCGAGCTCGAGCACCAGACCGCGCATCACCCCGGCCAATACGCCGTCACCGACCGGCGGGGTGACGAGCCGCGTGCCGCGCAGCAGAAAGAGGTTGGCGATTGTCGTACAGGCGACGGCGCCGACGGTATTGAGCAACAGCGCATCGTCGGCGCCCTGCTCCTTCGCCGCGCGGGCCGCCAGAATATTGTCGAGATAGCCGATCGATTTGAGCCGCGAGGTCGGTGCCTTCTCGTTGCGCCTTATGTCGCTGGTGATCAGCGATATCGTGCCCTTTATGTTCTTGATCGACCAGGGCGACGCGGTGACGAGAATGGTCGGGCCCGTCGTCGCCGATGGCCAGAGGCCGCGAGTCGCGACGCCGCGCGTAACCGTTGTGCGCAGGATCGCGGCCGGAAAGGCCGATTGCGCCACCACCTGCTGCCAGCCGGTACGCACCGACGAATCGTCGAATTCGATTCCGATGGCGGCAGCATGGGATTTCAGGCGCATGAGATGCCGTTCGCCTTCGAAGGCGACGCCGTTGAACGCGGTCAGCGTATCGAACACGCCGTCGCCGAGCAGAAATCCGCGATCGGCGGAATCGATCCGGCCCTCGCCCGCAGCGCGGTTCGACCAGATGGCAGGGCTACCGGTCATCGCGTGCGCTCGAGGAACGCGCGGACAATGTCATAGCCATGCGGCGTCAGTACCGATTCCGGATGAAACTGCACGCCGAAGGTCGGATGGGTGCGATGCGCGATCGCCATGATCTCGTTCTCCTCGCTCCAGGCACAGGGAACCATCGCGGGATCGGCCCCTTCGAGTTCGACAATCAGCGAATGGTACCGCCCCGCCTCGAACCTGTCAGGCAAACCTGCAAGCAGGCCCTCGTTGTTGTGCCGGATCTTCGAGGCGCGGCCATGCATCGGCGTTTTCGCCGGCACGATCCGCCCGCCGAAGGCCTCGCCGATACATTGATGACCAAGACAGATACCGAGGATCGGCACGCGGCCTGACAGCCGGCGCACCGTCTCGAGCGACACACCGGCTTCGTGCGGCGTGCAGGGGCCCGGCGACAATATGAGACCGCGCGCGCCGGCGTTCTCGATCGCGGCAACGTCGAGCGCATCGTTGCGCCGGACGACGACGCGTTCGCCCAGCTCCTCGACATAGCGGGCGACATTGAAGACGAAGGAGTCGTAGTTGTCGATGATCAGGATCATCGGATCATCCCGCCTCGAACGCGGCGAACACGCGTTCGGCCTTGATCAGCGTCTCTTCATATTCCGCCGCCGGATCGGACAACAAGGTGATGCCCCCGCCGGCATGGAACGACGCCTCGCGCCCGGCGCAGACCAGCGTGCGGATCGCGATGTTGCTCTCGAGACTGCCATCGAACCCGAGATGCGCGATGCTGCCACAATAGACACCGCGGCGATCGGGTTCGAGTTCGTGAATGATCTCCATTGCACGAATTTTTGGCGCGCCGGTGACCGAGCCGCCGGGAAAGCAGGCCGCCAGCAGATCGAGCGCGTCGGCACCGTCGCGCAGTTGCGACGTCACCACCGAGACGAGGTGATGGACCGCGGCATAGCTCTCGAGGCCGCACAGGATCGGCACATCGACCGTGCCGGGTTTCGACACGCGCGAGAGATCGTTGCGCAGCAGATCGACGATCATCACATTTTCCGCGCGATCCTTCGCGCTCGCGATCAGTTCGGCGGCGAGCCGGCGATCTTCGGCTTCGTTGGACGAGCGGCCGCGCGTGCCCTTGATCGGCCGCGTCTCGACCTTGCCGTCGCGCAGCCGCAGGAACCGCTCGGGCGACATCGACAGCAAAGTCTGGTCGGTGCCGGCGATGAACGCACCGAACGTGGCGGGGTTGGCGGTGCGAAGCTGGTCGTAGAGCCCGATCGCATCCCATCCCGCGGGGAGCGCCGTCGAAAACCGCTGCGCGATATTGGCCTGGAATACATCGCCCGCGAGAATGAATGCTCGCGTGCGCGATACGGCATCCTCGTAGACGCGGCGCCCCATGTTCGAGCGCCACGCATTGCGCGGAAGGCGGACATGCGGATGTGGTCCTGCGTCACCCGCGCGGCTGAGCCAGTCGCGCAACCCGGCCGCCCTCGCCTCGCGCCGGTTCGCCCGTTTCGCGCGATCGGTTTCGGGCCAGCCGGTCGAAACGATGAACAGGCGCTGCTCGGCGCGATCGAAGACGAGCGCCGCATCGTGAAACCAGAGCTCGATCTCGGGCGCCGCCGGCCCGGTCGCGCGCGGCGGCGGCAGACGCTCGAACAGCGCGCCGGCTTCGTAGGAGAAACAACCGCTTGCACCGGGCAGGTAAGACGGCATCCCCGGCTCGCGCGCGAGTGCATAGCGGCGGAGCTGGAGACGCAGCGCCTCGATCGGTGCTTCGGCGAGCAGTTCGCCATTCCAGATCGCCTGACCGTCGCGCACGACGAAATGGCCGAACGGATCGAAGGCGAGATAGGACCAGCGGCCGAGCGTGGGATGGCTCATCGCGCTGTCGAGAAGGACGGTACCCGGTGCTGTGGGCAACGCGGGCACCAGCGTTTCCGGCGCGCGCCAGTCCGTTTCGTCGATGCGCAACGGCGCTTCGGCCTTTTCCTGCGGACGAATGAGCGTCATGGCAACGGACGATTTGCGCTCAACACGCGCCGGCGGCGCTTCAGCGATCTGTGCAGCAGGTAACCGACGCCGAACGGTAGCGCCAGGAAGATGGCGATCGCCTCGCCGCCGCGCGGCCGGTACGGCAACCCGCCGCCGAGCAAGGCCCAGAGCGTGGCACCGGCGAGCAGGATCGAAAGAACCATGAAACCCGCGATCGCCGAGAGCCCGGCGCCGCGGTTCCAGAAGCTGAGCCCTTCCGTCACCGGAACGGGCGACGCGCCGGCCGCCGCGATCGCCTGCGAGAGCGAGGCGGCGAATGCCTGCAGATCGGGCAGCGTTTCCGCTTCCTTCGCGCGCACCGGCACCGAACTCGGTCGCATCAACCGGTAGACATTGCCGTCGCGGGTGACGATCTCGATCACGCCATCGAAGCCGCTTTCGAGATTGCGCAAAGCCGCGATATCGGCGAACGCAACGAAGGCGCGTCGCGGGAAACCGGTCAGCGGTATCTTCTGCCGTTCCTCGATGCGAAGGCCGGCCGCTTCGATCGTCCAGCGGTAGATGCGAAAGGTCGCCAGCAGGACCGCGATCATCCCGACCAGGACCAGCCCGATCGATCCGAGGATCACCTGCAGCAAGTCGTTGCCGTCCTCGATGAAGATCACGGCGAGCGCGATGGCGCCGAACATCCCCAGCACCAGGAGAAGCAGCGTGACGATCGCAAATTCCTTGCGCCGGAAGACGGATTCGTAGGTGGGTTGGTTCATTGGACGCGCCTCTAACGCGGGCGCCTATGTTAGGCGCAGGGTTTCGGCAGGACAAATGCACCCACGCCACCAGTTGCCGTGTGTCTCGTTGCGGTCCCGACGCTATGGGGTGGCCCTGCTAGGTAGGTCGCGAAGACAATGTGCGCGCCCCAATTGCCTTAAGTGATTACCGATAAGTGGTTGTATAATGTTTCGCTCAGGGGGCCGTTTATCGTCGAGATAGGTTCAATGTAGGACAGCTAAAACCTTGACGATATGAGCACGATCAGAGACTTGTTGAAACGTCGGAGCGATTCTTGCCGCAAAATCACATACTCGGCGCGTTGGAGCCTGACAGCCGCAAGCGGATCGACCCCCATTTGGAAGCCGTGTCGCTCAAGCTTGGGGCCATCGTCTGCGAAGCGAGCGGCTTTCTCAAGCACGCTTATTTTCCCCAGGGCTCTGTTCTCTCGCTGCTCACCGTTTTGGAGAACGGTTCGGCAATTGAGACCACAAACATCGGGCGCGAGGGAGCATTCGGACTCTTCGCAGCGATGTACAGCCGCGTCTCCTTCAATCGATGTCTGGTGCAACTGGAAGGTGCCATGGTTCGTTGCCCTATCGAGTTGCTTCAATCCGAATTCAAGGGCAGCGAGCACGTACGCAATCTCTTTGTAAGCTACTCGGAAACGCAACTTTCCCAAGTTCAGCAGACTGCTGCCTGTAATGCCATGCATACGACGCAACAGAAAATATGCCGGTGGCTGCTTATGATGCACGACCGCGCCGAGGGCAAAGCCCTGCCATATACGCACGAGTTTCTATCGCATATGCTGGGCACCAATCGGAAATCAGTGACGCTTGCAGCACAGGCGATGCAGAAAGCTGGGTTAATCAGCTATCGTCGGGGCAGTATGCAAGTTCTCTACCGCGCCGGCCTCGAAAGAGCGTCGTGCGAGTGCTACGCCATCGTCCGAGAGCGGTTCGATGCGTTCTTGAAGCCGCCGAGTAGTGCGGTGCCGGGTAACACAAAAGGGCGCAGCAGGACTTGAAAGCCCGCAAGGCCTGCTCGAACCATTACGGCAATTGCGAACTTATTTGAGGAACGCCCGGGCCCCGCGCCGCGCTGGCTGGGTGAACGTCGGCTGCACCGGGTTAGTTGAGTAATCCCGTCGCGGATTCGAATCTTGGTCCCCGGACCGCGTCATCCTGGAACATTTGCGCCATTCGAGCGTAATGCGACCGCAACGCCGGGTCGGCGATGTCGCGGCTCAATTGCTTGCAATCCGCTGCCAGGCGGAGGCATTCCAGCGCGTACTTTTTTGATTCGTTGCATTCGAACATAATGCGCCGCCTGAGAAAACAGAACGTTCTGTATTGCACAGGATCGGCTGTCCGGTCGGTGGTCCAAGCCACATAGTTACAACAATGTAATGTCGTCATGTTTCGGAGACGGAAGATGTCCGAAGACCGACAGATATAGGCTCTCGCATACCCAGATTGATGTCGAATTGTGTAGGCAAAACCATACTTAGAGTCTGCTCAACCGGTCGCCATTGGCGCCAGCAAAGTGGCGGAGGGAGGGGGATTCGAACCCCCGATAGGACTTTGAGGTCCTATAACGGTTTAGCAAACCGCCGCCTTCAGCCGCTCGGCCATCCCTCCGCAGG
>JBBDWW010000098.1:0-7139 GCA_040902645.1 Dongiaceae bacterium
GGATCGCTCCGTGATTGCGCTGTCGAACTTTGCGCCGCCCGAAGACAGCGGCTGGCAGGACTGGGGTGCACGACCCGGCCGCGAATTTGCCGAGGCGCGGATGCAGTCTCTCGATGCGCTCTACACGGCGCTCGCCCAGCGGATCGCGGAAGAGGCGGGGTCGGGCCGCCATGCGGTGATCACGACCTACAGCGAAGGCAGCCGCGACCGGCTTTCCAAGTTGATGATCGAAAATGGCGTGACCGGGTTGGTGCCCTGTTCCGACTGGTCGACGGCCTCGACCCTGGAACCGGGCGCGACGGCGCTCGTGGTGCTCGGCCTCGAACGCGGCTTTGTCGATGCACATTACGCCTTTATTACCGAGCAGGATATTCTCGGCGATCGGCTGGTGCGCCAACCGAAACGCCGCCGCGCCGAGCGGTTCCTCGAAGAGCTTTCAAATTTCGGCGCAGGCGACATCGTCGTCCACGCGGATCACGGCATCGGCCGCTATGAGGGCCTGGAAACGCTGATGGTCGGCGGTGCGGCGCATGACTGCCTGCGCATCGTCTATGACGGCGGCGATAAACTCTTTCTGCCGGTCGAAAACATCGATCTCCTGTCGCGCTTCGGCTCGGACGAGACGCCGGTGCAGCTCGACCGGCTCGGCGGTGCGAACTGGCAGGTGCGCAAGGCACGGGTCAAGGCGCGCATCCGCGAGATGGCGGCCGAGCTGATCAAGGTCGCCGCGACGCGCGCGGTGCAGGAGCTCGATGCTTTGCCGCCGCCGGAAGGGCTCTATGACGAGTTCTGCGCGCGGTTTCCCTATCCAGAGACCGACGACCAGATCCGCGCGATCGACGATGTTCTGAGTGATCTTTCCGCCGGCAAGCCGATGGACCGGCTCATTTGCGGCGATGTCGGATTCGGCAAGACCGAGGTTGCGCTGCGCGCCGCCTTCGTGGTCGCGGCCAACGGCAAGCAGGTTGCCGTGATCGCGCCCACCACTCTGCTGGTCCGGCAACATTTCAGGACGTTCGGCGACCGTTTCGCCGGTTTGCCGATCCGTATCGCGCAGATCTCGCGCATGATCGGTGTGAAGGAAGCCGCCGAGATCAAGCGCGACCTGCGCGAAGGCAAGGTCGATATCATCATCGGCACGCATGCGCTGCTGGCCAAGGATATCGGGTTCCGCTCGCTCGGCCTGCTGATCGTCGACGAGGAGCAGCATTTCGGCGTCGCACAGAAGGAGCGGCTGAAGGCGTTGCAGGAGGATGTTCATGTTCTCACGGTCACCGCAACGCCGATCCCGCGCACCCTGCAGCTTGCGCTCTCGGGCGTCCGCGAAATGAGCCTGATCGCGACGCCGCCGATCGACCGGCTGGCGGTGCGAACCTTCGTGATGCCGTACGATCCGGTGATCGTGCGCGAGGCGATCCTGCGCGAGCGCAATCGCGGCGGCCAGAGTTTCTATGTCTGCCCGCGTATCCGCGACATCGACGTGGTGGCCGACCGGCTACGCAAGCTGGTGCCCGAGGTGAAGTTCGTGATCGCGCACGGGCAGATGCCGCCGACCCAGCTCGAGAAGGCGATGACGGCGTACTACGATGGACAGTACGACGTGCTGCTCTCGACCAATATCATCGAATCCGGGCTCGATATTCCGCGCGCCAACACGATGATTCTGCATCGCGCGGATATGTTCGGGCTCGCGCAGCTCTATCAGTTGCGCGGCCGTATCGGCCGGTCGAAGTTGCGCGCCTATGCCTATCTGACCGTGCCGCCCGATCAGGTACTGACGTCGACCGCCGAGAAGCGGCTTCAGGTCATGCAGACGCTCGACACGCTCGGGGCCGGTTTCACGCTGGCGAGCCACGATCTCGATATTCGCGGTGCCGGCAACCTGTTGGGCGAAGAGCAATCCGGCCACATCCGAGAGGTTGGCATCGAGCTCTATCAGCAGATGCTCGAAGAGGCGGTGCAGGAAGCGCGCGGTCGTGCTGCCCGCGAGACCGAATGGGCGCCTCAGATCAATATCGGCTCCGCCGTTCTCATCCCCGAGGCTTATGTCGCCGATCTCGGCATCCGGCTCGGCCTCTATCGCCGCATCGCGACCTTGCTCGACCAGACCGCAATCGACGCGTTTGCGGCCGAACTGGTCGATCGTTTCGGCCCACTGCCGCCCGAGGTCGAAAACCTGCTCCAGATCATGGCGATCAAGCGGCTCTGCCGTGCGGCCGGAGTGGAGAAGGTCGATGCCGGGCCACGAGGGGCGGTCATTGCTTTCCGCGGCAATGCGTTCAAGCGTCCGGAGCGGCTGATCGACTACATCACGCGGAACCAGAAGCTCATCAGCGTGCGCCCCGACCAGCGCCTCGTCTATCATCAGAACTGGAACGATGCATCCCGCCGCCTGCCCGGCGTGCGCAAGCTGCTCGAGAATGTCGCGGCGCTCGCCGCCTGAGGAGAACCGGATTGTTCTATTCGACCGAAGGACCCGAACGGCCGCTCAAGCCCGATCCATTCAAGCAGCTTATCGTGCCGCGACCGATCGGCTGGATTTCAAGCATCGCAACGAACGGCACAGTCAATCTCGCGCCCTATAGTTTCTTCAACGCGATTGCCGATAACCCGCCGATGGTCGGGTTCGGTGCAGGCGGCAGCAAGGCCGACCGGCTCTTCAAGGACAGCCGCGCCAATGTCGAGGAAACCGGCGAGTTCGTATTCAATCTCGCGACCTGGGAGACGCGCCGCCAGATGAACCTTACGTCGGCGCATCTACCGGCCAGCGTTGACGAGTTTACCCATTCCGGCCTGACGCCGATCCCCTCGGAGTTGGTTCGCCCGCCGCGCGTCAAAGAGGCGCCGGTGCATTTCGAATGCCGCTATTTCTCGACGGTCGAACTGCCGGCCGACGATCCGGGCGAGCCCAACGCCTTCATCATCGGCCGCGTCATCGGCATCCATATCGACGATAGCCTGATCGATGCGAACGGGCGGGTGGATATCGTGGCGGCGCGCCCGATCGCGCGGCTCGGTTATTCGCTCTATTCGATCGCCGATAACAGTTTCCCGATGCGCCGGCCCGATGACCCGCCCGCCTGATTGAAGCGCTACCAGGATTCGGTGGCCATCTCTTCGTCGACCCGCGCGAGATCGAAGAGCTGAAAGAACGCTTCGGGTTCCTGCGCGCCGGACAGCGCGTAACGCTGATTGAAGATGAAGCAGGGCACGCCGCTGATACCAAGCCTACGGGCCGAGCGGTCTTCCTGCTCGATCTCGGTTCGGAACCGGTCGCCGGCGAGGAAATCGCCGACCGCGGCGCTGTCCATGCCGACCGATCCCGCGACATCCATCAGGACGCCGTCGTCGCCGATGTCGCGCGCGTCGACGAAGTAGGCCTGGAACAGCCGCTCGGCGAGTTCGTTCTGGCAGCCTTCGTCCCAGGCGAGCCGCAACAGCCGATGCGAACTGAGTGTGTTCGGCGTGCGCCGCATGCGCTCGAAATCGAACGGCAACCCCTCGCTCTGGCCGGCGGCATAGACCGCATCGTAGATACGGCGCGCGCGTTCGGGCTGGCCGAACTTGGCGGCGAGATAGGTCTGGCGGTCCATGCCTTCGGCCGGCATGCCGGGATTGAGCTGGAAGGCGCGCCAGCGCAGGCTGATGCCGGCAGGTGCGCGCTGCGTGAGGGCGCGTTCGAGCCGACGCTTCCCGATGAAGCACCAGGGGCAGATCGTGTCCGAATAGATGTCGAGCCGGAGCACAATGCCTCTCCTTGCTGGCTGACGATGACGGTGCCTTGACGGGCGACCCGCGCTTTCCAACGATAGCGCGAAGCCGGCCGATATGACAAAACGGGTGGACGATGACCGATATCTGGGAAGCCGGACTGGGCCAGAACAGGGCGAATTATGCGCCCCTGACGCCGCTCAGCTTTCTCGCGCGGGCAGCCCGGGTCTATCCCGACAGGATCGCGGTCGTTCATGGCCGGCTTCGCTACCGCTATCGCGATTTCGACGCACGCTGCCGCCAGCTCGCATCGGCGCTGACGGCAAGCGGCATCGGTCGCGGCGATACGGTCGCGGTCCTTGCGAACAACACGCCGGCGATGCTCGAAGCGCATTTCGGCATCCCGATGATGGGCGGCGTGCTCAACGCGCTCAATTTTCGCCTCGATCCGGCGACCATCGCGTTCTGCCTGGAGCATGGCGGGGCGAAGCTGCTGATTGCCGATTGCGAGTATGCCGAGACGGTTCGTGCGGCGCTGGCGCGCATGGAGCATCCGCCGATCCTCGTCGAAATCGAGGATACCGAGGCCAACTACGGACCCACCGGGGCGACGCGGCTTGGGCCGCTCGACTATGAAAGCTTCATCGCCGGCGGCGATCCCGTTTTCCGCAGCGACGAACCCCGGGACGAGTGGCAGGCGATAGCGCTCGGCTACACCTCCGGCACCACCGGCAATCCCAAAGGTGTCGTCTATCATCATCGCGGCGCCTATCTGAACGCGCTGGGCGATGTGCTCACGATGCGGCTCGATCCGTCGACCGTGTTTCTCTGGACGCTGCCGATGTTCCATTGCAACGGATGGTGCTTCACCTGGGCGGTGATAGCCGCCGGCGGCACGCATGTCTGTTTGCGCAAGGTCGATCCGGCGCTCATCTATCCGATGATCCCGCAGCATGGCATCACGCATCTTTGCGGCGCGCCGATCGTACTCAATCTGCTGGCCAACGCGCCGGACAACGTGAAGACCAGATTCGACCGGGTTGTCGAGGTCGGCACCGGCGGTGCCCGCGCCGCCGAGCCCGATCATTGAGGCGATGAACCGCAGCGGATTCAACGTGACGCATCTCTATGGCCTCACCGAAACCTACGGGCCGGCGACGGTCTGCGCCTGGCAGGAAGCCTGGGACGATCTCGGTATCCAGGCGCGCGCGCGACACATGGCGAAGCAGGGTGTGCCGCATATCATGCAGGAACAGGTGATGGTTGCGGATCCGGAAACGATGGTGCCGGTACCGGCCGACGGCGAAACGATCGGCGAAGTCATGATCCGCGGCAACACAGTGATGAAGGGTTATCTGCACAATCCACGCGCGACCGAAGAGGCGTTCCGCGGCGGCTGGTATCACAGCGGCGATCTCGGCGTCTGGCATCCAGACGGTTATGTCGAGGTCAAGGATCGCGCCAAGGACATCATCATCTCCGGCGGCGAAAATATCTCCAGCCTCGAAGTCGAGGAGGTGCTCTATCGCCATCCCAAGGTACTCGAGGCGGCCGTCGTCGCCCGGCCCGACGAAAAATGGGGCGAAACGCCCTGCGCCTTCGTGACATTGCGGGAAGGGTCGGGCGAGGTCGCGCCCGACGAGATCATCGGCTGGTGCCGCGAGCATCTCGCGCGCTTCAAGGTGCCGCGCACTATCGTGTTCAGCGCACTGCCGAAGACATCCACCGGCAAGATTCAGAAATTCGTACTGCGCGAGCAGGCGAAGGCGCTGGAGGGCTAAGCGATGGACCCGGTCGTTCGCGAGGTCGTCCAATTCTTCGATGGGTTCTTCAACCAGTTCAACCCGTATAACAGCGCAAACCTGATCACCTATTTCGCCTGGCTGGTGATCTATGTTGCGACCTGGATCACGGTCTGGCGCTCGCCGAGAGCCTGGGTCCGCTTCATCAGCTTCCTCGCCAACCAGATCTTCTCGATCGGAATCCTGATTTCCTGGTCGCTGGTCGTGCTGATTGCGGTGCGCTACTGGATTCCCTCGCTGATCGTCGCGTTGCTCACGGCGGGCCTCGCCTTGTTTCTGTTCCGCCGGCGCGACCCGGCACGGGCGCCGTCGTGACGCCGGGCAATCTCTTCGATCTGAGCGGGCGCATTGCACTGGTGACCGGGGCTTCGGGCGAGCTCGGCCGGCAGTTTGCGAGCGCGCTCGCGAAGGCGGGCGCTGCGATCGTACTGGCCGGACGCCGGCGCGATGCGCTGGAAGAGGTTCGCGCCGGGATCGAGCAGGCCGGCGGTCGCGCCGAAACGCTCGTCGTCGATGTGACTCGCGGCGATGTCGTTGCGTCTTCATTGCAGGAGGCGACGCACGGGATTGGCCTGCCGGACATCCTCATCAACAATGCCGGCACCGCGACCATGAAGTTCGCTGCGGATCTGACCGAGGCCGATTGGGACAAGGTGATGAATGTCAATTTGCGCGGCGCCTTTCTGGTCGCGCAGGGCTTCGGACGCGCGCGTATTGCGGCGGGCGGGGGCGGAGCGGTCGTCAATATCGCGTCGATTACCGGCCTGACGGCACCGCAGGCCATCGCGCCTTACGCGATCTCGAAAGCGGCGGTCATTCAGATGACACGGGTGCTCGCGCGCGAATGGGCTCGCCATTCGATCAGAGTCAATGCGCTGTGTCCCGGCTATTTCGAATCCGATATGACGACGGACTATCTGAAAACGCCGGGTGGACAGCGGATGGTGCAATCGATCCCCATGCGCCGGATCGGCAAGCCGGGCGAGCTGGACGGCGCGCTCTTGCTGCTGGCGTCCGATGCCGGCAGCTACATGACCGGCACGACGATCGTGCTCGATGGCGGCCAGACGCTGGTCACGCCATAGCGCTCAGCCGCGCTGCGGCGGCTTGATCGTGACGATGTCGAGCTTGTTCATCCATACCAGCGCCCGCATCAGCAAAGTCTGCTTGTCGGCCGCCACCGCCTTGCTCATCTGCGCCACGGTGGCGGTACCGCGCTTGGCGATGAATTCAAGAATGCTCGAGCAGAATCGCTGGTCGGGCTGGATCGCCGCCGCATAGTTCGATGTCGGCAGATTGCGATAGTCGAGCAGCAATTTCGCGTCCGCGCCTTCGACGAGCGACACGCGGTGATCGGGGCTGAGCGTATCCGTCGCGTAATGTGCAAACGTATCGAACGGGTCCATGCGCGCCGGAACGGTGACATGGCGATCGGTCGTGTGCGAGGCCGATTCCGGCGCGCTGGTCCGGATTTCGGCGAGCGACTGCCAGAGCGCCTGGTACTGGCCAACCACGATGCGCCAGTCATAGGTCGTGCGCGCATGCTTGGCGCCGGATGCGCCCATCTTCTGCCGCAGTTCGGGGCTGTTCGCGAGCTGCGTGAATGCATCGGTGCAGGCGGCGGTG
>JBBDWW010000099.1:0-4898 GCA_040902645.1 Dongiaceae bacterium
CGAAGGAACTGCCGCGCGTCATCTCGATCGGTCGCCTCGATATCAATTCCGAGGGTCTGCTGCTGCTGACCAATGACGGCGATCTCGCGCGCCGCCTCGAACTGCCCTCGACCGGCTGGACCCGGCGCTATCGCGTGCGTCTCAACGGCACGGTGACCGATGCCGCGCTCGCCCAACTCGGCAAGGGCATGACGGTCGACGGCGTGCGTTACGACAAGGTGAAGGCGACCCTCGATCGCAAGCAGGGCGACAATGCCTGGCTCACCATGGCGCTCAAGGAAGGCAAGAACCGCGAGATCCGGAAACTCTGCGACCATTTCGGCTGGCGCGTGAACCGTCTGATCCGCATCGCCTACGGGCCGTTTCAGCTCGGCGAGCTGCCTGCCGGCGCCGTCGATGAAATCCCGGCCAAGGTGATCGCGGATCAGCTCGGCGCGGTCTGAACGGGAGCGGGCTCATGCGCATCGTTGCGGGGCGGCACAAGGGACGGCGGATCGCGGCCCCCGAGGGCGGCGATATCCGACCGACCTCGGACCGCGCGCGCGAATCCTTGTTCAACATCTTGGCGCATAATCCGCGGCTCGGTGCCGGCGAGGACGGCGCACCGATCCGCAATGCCATCGTGCTCGATGCCTTCGCCGGCTGCGGCGCGCTCGGCCTCGAGGCGCTCTCGCGCGGCGCTGCGCATGCGATCTTTCTCGACAATGAGTTCCAGGCGCTGCGCTCGATCAAGGCGAATGCCGAGACGCTCGGCGAGTTGGCGAACGCGACGATCCTCAAGGCCGATGCGACCAAACCGCCGCCAGCGATTCGGGCCGCAAGCCTGGTCTTTCTCGATCCGCCCTACGGCAAGGGGCTCGCCGCCCCGGCCTTGACGGCGCTGGCCGCTGCCGGCTGGATCGCGCTTGGTGCCATCGTGTCGGTTGAAACCGGCCCCGGCGAGCATCTCGACGCGCCCGAAGGATTCACGTCCATCGACGAGCGCCGCTACGGCAAGGCGACAATCACGCTGCTGCGGTACGAGCGCTAGTGCGCAGCGCGAATACCCTCCCCCGCCATACCCACCATCGTCATCGCCGGCACCATGAACCCCTCGCCCGCGCAGCGGGAGAGGGTGGCTGCGCAAGCGTCAGCGCGCGCAGACGGGTGAGGGCATTCGCCATTGACGACATCGATACCCCCTCAACCAGCGCCGGGTAAGGCGCGGCGTTGCCGCGCCAACCCTTCGCATCCTTCTCCCCCGAAATCGGGGGCGAAGGAATTGGTAACAGCGACAGGATCGCGCCGCCTTTCGTCTACCGCAGCATATAGAGCCGATTGAGCTTCACCTCGCGCGCCGGCTCGCTCGTGGCGAGCGTCCCATCGACGAAGACATCGAACGTCTGGCTGTTCACCTTGATATCGGGCAGCGCGTCGTTCAATCGCATGTTGCGCTTCGACAGTTTCCGTGTACCCGACAGCGGCAAGAGCGGCTTCGCAATGTCGAAGCGCCCGGCGATGTCGTCGTCGATCGCGGAAGGGTGCACGAACGCCGCCGACAGCATGTTCGGCGCCGTCCCGACCGCGCCCCAGTTCTCGCGCATCAGCACCGGTTCGAGCCCGCCAAGTGCGGCTGCCGCATCGCCATACGCGCCCCATACCAGCATGCCCGCCTTCACCACCATGGACGGCTTGATGCCGAAGAAGGCCGGCTGCCACATCACGAAATCGGCCATCTTGCCCGGCTCGAGACTGCCGACATGGCTGGATATGCCAAAGGTGATCGCCGGATTGATCGTGATCTTCGCGAGATAGCGCAGGATGCGCGCATTGTCCGCATTGTCGAACGGCTCGCCGGGCAGCGGCCCGCGCTCGTCGCGCATCTTCGAGGCGAGCTTCCAACAGGACGCGACGACCTCCATCGTGCGGCCCATGCCTTCGGCGTCCGAACCGAACATGCTGATGGCGCCGAGATCGTGCAGCACGTCTTCCGCCGCCATCGTCTGCGGCCGAAGGCGGCTGCCGGCGAAGGCGACGTCTTCCGGCACATCCGGCGACAAACTGTGACACAGCATCATCATGTCGACATGTTCGTCGAAGGCATTCAGCGTGAACGGGTTGGTTGGCGTGGTCGAGGACGGCAGGCAGTTCGCTTCGCCGTTTCAGCGGATGATGTCGGGCGCATGGCCGCCGCCGGCACCCTCGGTGTGGTACATGTGGATCGTGCGCCCGGCGATCGCCGCCATCGTGGCTTCGTAGAATCCCGCCTCGTTCATCGTGTCGGTATGAAGCTGCACCTGGAAATCCATGTCGTCGGCGACACTGAGGCAGCAATCGATGGTCGCCGGCATGGCGCCGATATCCTCGTGGATCTTGACGCCGATCACGCCGGAGCGGATCTGTTCGGCGATCGCGGCGGGCTTGTGCGAGCTGCCGCGGCTGAACAGGCCGAAATTCATGGGGAAGCGCTCGGTCGCCTTCAGCATCCGGCTGTTGGCCCAGAGCCCGCCGGAATCGACCGACCAGCAGCCGGGAAAACCGCCACCGATCATCGTCGTCATGCCGGAAGAGAGCGCATGCCAGACCTCCGCCGGCTGGATGAAATGCGCATGCACGTCGATCGCACCGGGCGTCACGATCATTCCCTCGCCCATGAAATGCTTGGTCGACGGTCCGACGATCAGCTTCGGATCGACGCCCGCCATCACCGCCGGATTGCCGGCCTTGCCGATGCCGACGATGCGCCCGTCGATGATCCCGATATCGCCCTTCACGATGCCGAGTACCGGATCGATGACGAGGGCGTTTTGCACCACGACATCGAGCGCGCCGTCGGCCGTCGTCACCCGCGCATCGACGCCGAGCCCGTCGCGCAGGGTCTTGCCGAGCCCGGTCAGCAGCTCTTCGCCATAGACGGTGTGATCTTTTTCGACACGCGCGAGCAGGCTGGTGTCCCCAAGACGGACCCGATCGCCGGTGGTCGGCCCGAAGGCCGCCGCATAGGCGCTACGCGAGATCGTCGCCATCTCACGCCGCTCCCAGAAAGCCGCGCGCCTTCGCGTTCGCGAGCGCGGCCTGCCGGATCGCAGGATCGTGGATCGAGCCTTCGGTCAAATTGTTGAGGCCGGTGATCTCGCCGCTGCCGCCGATCGCAACCAAGGTCACCTCTTTCGACTCGCCCGGCTCGAAGCGTGCAACCCCGCCGGCCATGACATCGAGCCGCATGCCGAACGACGCGGCGCGATCGAACCGCAGTTCCTTGTTCGCCTCGAAGAAATGGAAATGGCTCGCGACCTGAATCGGGCGGTCGCCGGTATTGAGCACGAGGATCGTCACGCGCGCGCGTCCTGCGTTGATCTCGATATCGCCGTCGGCGGGCAATACTTCGCCGGGACGCGGGCTCGCCGCCACAGCCTGCTTGCCAGCGCGGATCGGCTCATGCACTGAAATCATCTTGGGTCCGTCGAGGAACTGCCCCTCCACGGTCAGAAGCGGGATCAGCGTCGCCACACCCGGCAGCACATCGTCGGTCGTCAGCAAGGTTGCGCCGAGCGACATGACTGCGGCCAGCGTCTGTCCGTCGCGCGCCGCTTCAAGCAATTCGTCGGCGATGAACGCGATCGCTTCGGGGCGATTGAGCTTCTGACCGCGCAACCGGCGGCGGCGTGCCAACTCGGCGGCGGTGAAGATGGTCAAACGTTCAAGTTCGGTCGGGGTCAGCAGCATGGTGGTTCCTCCCTCTTGGCATGAGGCGAGATTATCACGGCGCACGCAGCCGGTACCGATCGGCGATCCGACAAACAGATCGTCATGCCCGGGCTTGACCCGGGCATCCATCGAAAGGTCGGAACTCGCTCACGGCTGGAAATGCGCGATGGGCCGGTTGGCGGCGTATCGGCACGGTAGATCGCCCGCCGCGGCCGACCGCGGCATGGATCGCCGGGTCAAGCCCGGCAATGACGATAGAAAAAATTGAAGAGCTACACAGTGCATCGCGCCGAAACGTCGACGACTACCGCCGCCCGAACAGCTTTTCGATATCGGTGAGTTTCAGTTCGACATAGGTCGGGCGGCCGTGATTGCACTGGCCCGAATGCGGCGTCGCCTCCATCTGGCGCAACAGCGCGTTCATCTCCTCGACCGTGAGGCGGCGGCCCGCCCGCACACTGCCATGGCAGGCCATGGTGCCGCAGACATCGCCGAGCCGTTCCTTGAGGCTCGCCGCATCGCCGAGCTCGGCGAGTTCGTCGGCGAGATCCTGGATCAGCCCCTTGGCGTCGACCTGACCCAGCAGCGCCGGCACTTCGCGCACCACGACGGCGCCGGTGCCGAACGCTTCCAGCACGAGACCGAGCTCCGCGAGTTCGCCGGCGCGTGCCGCCAGACGTTCCGCCGCGGCCTCGTCGAGTTCGACGACTTCCGGAATCAGCAAGACCTGCCGCGCCACGCCTTTGGCCGCCAGCGCTTCCTTCATGCGCTCATAGACCAGCCGCTCATGTGCCGCATGCTGATCGACGATGATGATCCCGTCCGCGGTTTGCGCCACGACATAGGTCTCGTGCAGTTGCGCGCGGGCAGCACCGAGCGGATGCGCCTGCATCGCGGTTTCGGCCGGCCCGGAATCCATGCCGCGCGCCGACGGCTGGTCGAACCCCGCCAACGCCGAGCGTCCATCGCCCGTGAGCGGTGCCCAAGCGGCCGCGTTGCGCTCGGCCAGGCGCGGCGAGATCCGCCCACCCTGCGGCTGATGCTGCCAGGGCAATCCGCCCACCTGCCCTTCCACGCGGGCGCGGCCGAGCGCCATCTCGGCGACCGTGGTCGCGGCGCGATGACCGGCACCGGCAAGCGCGTGTTTTAATGCCCCGACGATGAGCCCGCGCACCAGGCCCGGATCGCGGAACCGGACCTCGGTCTTGGCC
>JBBDWW010000099.1:4908-7111 GCA_040902645.1 Dongiaceae bacterium
CCTGTTCGGCCGGCATGTCGAGAAACAGCGCCAGCATCGGGTGGCGGTCGCCCGCGAGGAAATCGCTATAGGCGCCGCGCACGGCGCCGAACAGCAGGCGATCGCGCACCGGCCGCCCGTTGACGAAAAGAAATTGCTGCGCGCTGTTGGCGCGGTTGAGCGTCGGCAGGCCGGCATAGCCGGTGAGACGCAGCTCTTCCCGCTCGGCCATGACCGGCACGGCATTGTCGGCGAACTCGCGGCCCATGATATCGCCGAGCCGCTTCAACTGCGCCGCCGCGGGATCGGCGAGCAGATCGTCGTCCGCCGCCTCGAGCCGCAGCAGCGTGCGCGCTTCGTCCTCGAGGACGAAGGCGATGCCGGGATGCGCCATCGCAAGCCGTTCGATCGCTTCTTCCGCATGGCCCAGTTCGGTGCGCGGCGCCTTGAGGAATTTCAGCCGGGCCGGCGTCGCAAAGAAGAGATCGCGCACCTCGATCCGCGTGCCGTCGCCCTGTGCCGCCGGCACGACCGGGTTGCGTGCGCCGCCTTCGACCGCGACCGTCCAGGCTTTTTTGCTGCCGCGCCTGCGGCTGGTAATCGAAAGCCGGCTGACCGCGCCGATCGACGGCAGCGCCTCGCCGCGGAAGCCGAGCGTCCGGATATGAACCAGATCGTCGTCGGGCAGTTTCGAGGTAGCGTGCCGCTCGATCGCCAGCGCGAGCTCATCCGCACTCATACCATCGCCGTCGTCGCGCACAACGATCAGGCTGCGCCCGCCTTCGCGCAGCACGATTTCGATGCGCCGCGCACCGGCATCGATCGCGTTCTCGACCAGTTCCTTGACGGCGGAAGCCGGGCGTTCGACCACCTCGCCCGCGGCGATGCGGTTGACCAGGGCCGGCGGCAACAGGCGAATCGGCATGGCGGCAGAATAGCAGACGCTGTGCGGCGAAACGATGCGGCGCGAAAGGCGCGGATACCCGCTCTTTCGGATGTCCACCGGGAGCGGCGATCCCCGCCGCCCGCGCCTAGTTCGCCTGGATCTCGCCCTCGACGCCGACCGGCGTTCCGACCACCACGTAAAGCATGTTGGCCGGGTCGAGCAGCCGCGCCGCCACGCGCTTTACATCCTCGGAGGTGACCGCATCGAACAGCTCGGCGCGGTGTTCGACATAGTCGATCGGCAGCCCGGCGAGCTGGATCGAGATGAGCGCGCCGGCCGTCGACATGCTCGAGGTCATGCGCAGCGGATAGGAGCCGACGATGTAGCTGCGCGCATCGGCGATCTCCTCGTCGGTCAGCCCGTTCGCCGCCACGTCGGCAAAGGCCTCGTTGATCAGCGCGATCATTTCGGCGACCCGCTCGTTGCGGGTTGCGGCCTGGCCGAGCACGAGGCCAGCATGTTCATAGGTCGCCAGACTGGCGCCGACCGAATAGGCCAGACCACGCTCCTCGCGCACCGATTCGGTGAGCCGTGATCCGAACCCGCCGCCGACCGCTTCCAGCAGAATGGCGGCGACGTAGAAATCCGGATCGTCGCGCTTGATCGCCGGCCCGCCATAGATCACGACGCTCTGCGGTATCGGCCGCTCGACGACGAGCACGCGCCCTGCCCCCTCGGGCGTCGTTTCGGGAATGGTCGGCAGATCGGCCGTCGCCGGCAGATCGCCGAACAACCGGTCGAGAAGGGGACCGAGCGTTTCCGCATCGAGATCGCCGACGACCCCGACCACGAGATTGTCGCGCGCGAAATGCCGGCCGACGAAACCGCGAAAATCCTCGGCACCGAGCAGCGCGATCGTTTGCGGCGTGCCTTCCGGCGGCCGACCATAGGGATGATCCGGGAAAGCCGTTTCGCGCCAGGTCCGCGCGGCGATTTCGCCGGGATCGGTCGCGTTGGTCGCGAGCACCGTCAGGAGCTGGCCGCGATTCCGTTCGATCGCGTCTTCGTCGAAACGCGGCTCCGTGAGCGCGAGATGCAACAGATCGACGGCTTCGTCGGCGTTCTCGGTCAGCATGCGGATCGAACCGCGGAACTCGTCGCGGCCGGCGCTGAACTCCAGATCGATCGACAGATCGGCAATGCGGTTCTGGAAAGCCTGCGAATCGAGCTCGCCCGCCCCTTCGTTGAGCAGACCGGCGACGAACTGCGCGAGCCCTTCCTGGCCTGCCGGATCGGTGGCACCGCCGCCGCGAAACGCGAAGGAAATCGAGGTCAGCG
>JBBDWW010000100.1:0-7059 GCA_040902645.1 Dongiaceae bacterium
AACCGAAGACCCGCATCGAAAGCGATTCGATGGGCGAGATCGCCGTTCCGGCCGATCGCTTGTGGGGCGCGCAGACCCAGCGTTCGCTCGAAAACTTCCGCATCGGTGGCGAGCGCATGCCCGTCGCGCTGACCCGCGCCTTCGGTCTTCTGAAACAGGCGGCGGCACACACCAACATCAAACTCGGCAAGCTCGATGCGAAACGCGGCGAGGCGATTTCCATGGCCGCCGCCGAAGTCGCCGACGGCCTGCTCGACGAACATTTCCCGCTCGTGGTCTGGCAGACCGGCTCGGGCACCCAGACCAACATGAACGCGAACGAGGTCATCGCGAACCGTGCGAACGAACTGCTCGGCGGCAAGCGCGGCGACAAGAAACCGGTTCATCCGAACGATCACGTCAATATGGGGCAGTCGTCGAACGATTGTTTCCCCACCGCGATGCATATCGCCGCAGTGCGCCAGATCCACGACAAGCTATTGCCGGCGCTGCGCCATCTCCGGGATGCGCTCGAAGCAAAGCGCCGCGAGTATGCGGACATCATCAAGATCGGGCGCACGCACTTGCAGGATGCGACGCCGCTCACCCTCGGCCAGGAATTCTCGGGCTATGTCCAGCAGGTCGCCTATGGCATCGAGCGCGTCGAGGCCTGTCTGCCGCGCCTCTATCCCCTCGCCCAGGGCGGCACCGCCGTCGGGACCGGGCTCAACGCGACGATCGGTTTCGCCGAAGAATTCGCCGCCACGCTGGACCGGCTGACCGGCCTGCCCTTCACCAGCGCGCCCAACAAGTTCGAGGGGCTGGCCGCCCACGATTCGATGGTCGAGCTCTCGGGTGCCTACAACACGCTTGCCTGCTCGCTGACGAAGATCGCCAACGACATAAGGCTCGCCGGCTCCGGCCCGCGCTCCGGTCTCGGCGAGCTGATCCTGCCGGCGAACGAACCCGGCTCGTCGATCATGCCCGGCAAGGTCAACCCGACGCAGTGCGAAGCGCTGACCCAGGTTGCGACGCAGGTCATGGGAAACCATGTTTCGGTGACGATCGGCGGCAGCAACGGCCATTTCGAACTCAACGTGTACAAGCCGGTCATCATCTACAACGTGCTGCAATCGGGTCAGCTCCTGGCCGATGCCTGCGTCAGCTTCACCGACAATTGCGTGGCCGGCCTCGAAGCGGACCGCGGCCGTATTGCCGAACTGATGAGCCAGTCGCTGATGCTGGTGACCGCGCTCAACCCGCATATCGGTTACGACAATGCGGCGAAGGTCGCAAAGAAAGCCTATGAAGACGGGACGACGCTGAAAGAGGCCGCGGTCGCGCTCAAGCTGCTGACGGCGGAGGAATTCGACCGGCTGGTGAAGCCCGACGCGATGCTCGGGCCCAGCGCGTAGCAACGGCGCGCGACAGGCGCATCCTATCGAAGCGGTGACCTGCGCAAGCGGTTGCTGCTCTTTCAGGGAAACGGAGGCGCGTGATGGCCGACGATCCCCAGGCGATCCGCAAACGGTCGGTGACCATTGCCGGCCATCGGACCAGCCTGTCGCTGGAGCCCGCTTTCTGGGATGCGCTGCGTGCGCTCGCGCAGGAACGCGGCCGCTCGATCAACGCAATCATCGAAGAGATCGACCAGGCGGCCAGCCAGAGCGGCGCCCGCGACATCAATCTGTCGAGCGCCGTCCGCGTGCATCTGCTGCGTCATGCGCAGCAGATGCGGCCGCCTTCCGCACGCGAGCGCGCCTCAGGCTAATGGGGCGGGCTGAACGGGTCGGGCGGCGCGGCACGTGGACGACGCGCGAACCGCGATCCGATACGCTGCCCGGCGTTACCGCTGGCCAACGCTATTGCTGCTCGGTGCCGAGAATTCCCTGCAGCAGATTGAGGGTGCCGGACTCCTCAGCGTCGTCGGCGGTCACTGATTCCGCGCCGGGTTCGACACCCGTAGCACCGGGGGCCATGCCGGATTCCTCTTCCTCAGGCAGCAGTTCCTCTTCCGGCACCGTCTCCGGGACTACGCCCGGTTCGACAGTCGGTTCCGTCACCGGCTCGGCGCCGGGTGCGGCACCCGGCTCCGCCGCCGGTTCCTCGACGACCGGTTCTTCGACAACCGGTTCTTCGGTGACACCCGACATGCCCGGCGCCTGATCGGACGTTTCGTCGACCGGCTGTTCCTCGGAAACGGGCTCGTCGGCAGCCGGCGCCTCGTTCACTTCTTCCGACTTGTCGGATTCCGGTTCCTCGTCGGTCGGCGCGACGGCGCCGGGTTCTTCCTCGGTCGCTTCCGCCGCCGGTTCCTCGGCAACCGGTTCTTCGACCACGTCCTCTTCCGTCACTTCCGGTTCGTCCTCGGGGGCGATTGCGCCCGGCTCCGTTTCCTCGGCCTCGATTGCTTCGCTTTCTCCTTCCGGCACGGCGAGACCGGCGGCCCCCGGCGCCGACGGATCGACCGGCTCGGATGTCGTCGCCTCGCCTTCGTCGTCGTCCGAGTCCATGCCCGGAATGATGCCCTGCAACAGATTATCGACCGCGTCCTCGGTCGAAAGATTTTCGTCCGGCGCATTCTCGCCGCCCGGGAAGAGCTGTTCGATCAACCCGGTTGGCGCGCCCTCGCCGCCATCGCTGCGATTGAGCGCGACATTGGGTCCGCTCATCGGGCCGGTGAGATCGAGTACCATGAAGGGTGAATCGCCGGATTGCTGGCGATAGATCTCGGCCAGCATGTCCATGCTCCAGGCGCCGATATCGGCCGTGCCCTGCGCGAGCAACGAGGCCGCGTCGTTGGCGAAGCGCGTGTTGTCGGTCTGCATCACGCCGTCGGTGACGATGAAATCGCCGGTCAGGCTGTTCGACTTGCCGGTGAAAGCGGCAAAGACCGCGTTCATCACATCGGTGATGCCGCGCACCTGTTCGACCTGCTGGCCGAGAATGCCGAGCAGCGCCGAGCCGATCGCCTGCTGCGTGCTGGTCAGAACCTGGATCGACCCGTCGACATTGCCGGTGCCGTCGAGCTGGTTCATGAGTTCGGCCATGCTCGCGCCCTGCGTATCGAAATTGCCGGTGAACGAGACCGGCCCGTCGAAGGTGGCGCCGAGCATTCCACCGCTCATCAATTCGCTGGAATCGAGGCCGTTGGCGATGGCGCGGATCCGTGCGGTCGGCGTGCCACGCCCGGTAATACGCGTACCGGCTAGGTCGATCGACCCGCCATAGACATTACCGGTCATGCGTTCGATCGTGAGCACGCCATCCTGCAATATGGCGCGCGCATCGAGATTGTCGATTCGCGTTTCGCCGGCGATGAACGACGCAGCCTTCAGATCGATCGTGCCGTCGGCGCTGTCGAGCGCCGAAAGGTCGAGCGGTTCCGACGACCATTGTTCGCCGTCGCTCCCGCCGCCGCCACTGCTGCCGCCCGGACCCATGAAGGGCGTCACGTCGACCGTATCGCCATTCAACGTCGCCACGAATTGCGGGCGCGCCGTCGTCATGTCGACCGAGACATTGCCGCTGACATGCGAAGCGCCAGCCGTGAGATCGAGATCGCTGACGGTGAACTTAGCCGTGCTGCCTTCGATCTTGCCCGAAAGTTTGAGCGGCCCGACCGCCGTTGCATCGGCGCCGAGCTCCGGCGACAAGGCCGCCATCAATTGCTTCAGCTCCGGATGATCGGCCGACAAAGTCAGGTCGAGCGTGGTCGCGGTTTCGCCCGCGGCAACATTGCCGGCAATCGACGCGCTGCCGCCGAGTGCGGTGAGATCGACGTCGAGCGTCATATCGTCGGTGTTGCCGGCAAGCGAACCGCTGAGACCGAGTGCGCCGAGCGTTTCGACTCCCGAGGCTTCGACCCCGGCAAGCGCCAGCAGCAAGGTCGGCTCGCCCGCCTGCAGATCGAGCGTGGTATCGACCCGCGGCGTCGCCGAAAGATCGGAAACCGTACCCTTGAAGCTGCCCGTCGTGCCGGCGCCCGTGAGCGCCAAGGTCACGTCATAAGTCAGATCGTCGTCGCCGCTCGAGGCGGTGCCCGACAAGGAGAGCGCACCGAGATCGGAGCCCTCGGGCACCGGCATGCCGGCGATCGCGAACAGCGGTCCGGCATCGGCCGCATCGAGGCTGAAATTGGAATCGATGCGCGGAATGCCGGCGCCAAGACCGGAAGCGGTTCCCTTGGCGCTGCCTTCGGCACCGATACCGGCGATCGTGAAGGCGACATCGTAGGCGACGTCCTCGGCCCCGCCCGCCACCGTGCCGGCGACCGTCATGCGGCCGAGCCCGGCCGGCGCATCGGCCATGCCGGCGGTCTGCATCGCGCGCGTCGCATCGGCGACGTCGAGATCGATCCGCGTATCGAAGCGCGGCGCGCCGGCGAGATCGGTGATCGTGCCGGTGACCGTACCGCTGCCGCCCGCGAACTCGGTGACGCTGAGATCGCGCAGGGTCAGTGTGCCGCCGTCGAGCGTGCCGTCGAGATGCAGCCCTTCGACCTGCTGGCCGTTGAGCGTGAGCGCGCCGACGCGCAGTTCGACATTCGCGTTGATGTCGGCGAGCGGCGCGAGGCCACTCAGCGGATTGCCCGCCTCTTCACCAGCATCGTCCCCATTTGCACTATCTGTGCCGGCAGGAGTCATGTAAGCGTCGAGATTGATCTGGTCGAGCGCGAGCCCGATACCGAAGGCCGGGTTGGCGCGGGTATCGTTCGGCAGCGCGATCACGATGCCGCCCTGGATCTGCGAATTATCGAGCCGCATGTCGATTTCGCCGAGCTGGACCTGGTCCTGCGAGGCGGTGACGCGCGAGGCGAGCGAAAGATTGCGCAGCCGGTCGTTCGGCACGCCCGCCACCTCGACGCCGAGCCAGGCCATCAGCGCGCGCAGATTGTCGGAGCTCGCTTCGAGTACGCCGGCGAAACTCGGCACGCCTTCGGCCGGTGCCAAGTCGCCCGCGACCGACAAAGTCGAACCGCCGGGCATCTGCGCGGTGAGCCGTTCGATGGTCACCATGCCTTCGGGCAGCAGATGAGCGACGAGCTGCACCTGCTTGACGACGCCGCCCTTCAGATTGACCGCGTCGATCGTCAGGTCGACCGCGGCATCGATGCCGGTCGGCAGCGCGAACGCAGCCGGCTCCGTGGCGATGTCCCCGTCGGTGTCGGCCGTTTCTTCGCCGCCGCCGTCGCCGAACGCCTCGATCAGCGCATCGGCATCGAGCACGCCCATCCTCAGCGTGGTGACGACCGCGATCGTGTCGCCGAGCGTTGCCTCGAACGCACCGGTTGCCGCCATGTCGCCGAGCTGCACTTCGAGATTGTCCATGCGGATCGCCGACTCTGCCTCGCTCTGGCTCGATTCGACCGTGCCGGAAAGACTGAACTTCTTGCCCTCGAGCGCAGGCGTGCTGGCGCCGCCGAGCGCTTCCATAACTTGACCGAGATCGGCCGCTTCGCCCGCCAAGGTGCCGTCGACCGCGATCTGCTCGCCGGTCTCGACCGTGCCGCCGAACCGCAGGCTCGCCGCGTCCTCGTCGAGCGTCAACGCGAGCGACAGCTCGATCGGCTGCGCCTCGACGATGCGACCGGTCGAAATGTCGAAGCCGAGCGGAAAGCCCGCCGCGATCGCGTCGCCCTCGAGACTGAACGGACCCTGCAGCGAGGGCGCCTGGATTTCGGCATCGAGGCTTTCGACGCGCTGCTCCGAACCGGCGACATGATCGATATAGACGAGCGTACCGTTTTCGATCGTCACCTTGTCGATGCCGATCTGCATGCCGCCGGAGGCCTAGCTGGTCTCGGCATCGGGTGCTTCGGCCGTTTCTTCTTCGGCGGTTGTCCCCGTCGCCGCCGTATCGTCCGCGGCCGCATCGGCGGGCGGCGCGATCTCCCAGTTGACGCTGCCATCGGGCAGCTTCTCGAGGAGGATGGTCGGCGAGACCAATGTCACGCTGGTCACCTGGACATCGCCGCTCAAGAGCGGCATGAACGCGACCCGCACGTCGAGCGCTTCCAGCGTCACCATGTCGGCAGCACTTCCGCCCTCGATATTGGCGAAGCGCACGCCCTCGGCGGTCAATGTCGGTGCCGGCAGGACCGAGAGCGACAGATCGCCGTCGATCGACAAGGTGCGCCCGGTCGCCTTCTCCACTTCCGCTGCGATCTGCGGCTTGTACTGGTTCCAGTCGACGAAGCTGGGGCCGACCAGGACCGCCACGATCAGCAGCACGACGATACCGGCGACGATGAACAGCGATTTGCGGAGCATGAGTGAAGAGTCCCTTTCATGGACCAACGTCCGTTGGCCGGACGATGTTCCCGCCCGCCTGCGGCGTTCTGCGCCGCCGAGGCGAACGAGCCTGTATTGATGCGCCCGTGCGGGCGAGCCGGCCCGAGCGTTATGCCGGGCGCCTTCCGTTCGACCGCTCGCCTGCGCTAGCCTGAGAATCGGGCGACGGAATGGCAACGGCACCGTGATTATGGGCGATATCGTCAACCTCAACAAATACCGAAAGGGCCAGCAGCGCGCCGGGCGCAAGCAGCTTGCCGCGGTAAACCGCCAGAAATTCGCGCGCCCGAAGGCCGAGCTGGTGCGGCTCGAGGCCGATAGGACCCGTGAAGCCGGGGCGCTCGACGGCCACGCGCTGGACCATGCAAGGGGTTCTCATGCCCTGGATCGGGCGCTGGAGGATCACGCGCCGGCCAATCACGGGACCGACGAGAGCGACGACGATCCGCCCCCGGGAGACAAGGATCCGCATCCCGACCGGCCGGGGGCCCCGCGCGAAACCGACTGACGCCGCGCGCGCGAAACGCCGATTGCCGACCCGACGCGTTGCGTCGTCGTCAGTATCGATTACGCGAGTGACAGATTTGCAAGGGCGCGGATCGTCGCCGGCGCATGGACACGCGCGGTAAACGACGCGGACGAAAACTCGGCCGAGCAGAAAGCTCAGGCAAGCAGCACGTCGTCCAGGGGACGGCGCGGGCTCGCGACCGCACCGCGCTCGGCATAGCCGGCGCGGAAGATGAAGGTCGGTTGCCAGACGATGCCCGATGCCGTGCCGCTGGCATCT
>JBBDWW010000101.1:0-7041 GCA_040902645.1 Dongiaceae bacterium
TCATCACCCATGATTTTGGCGTGGTGGCGGAGATCGCCGATCGGGTCGCCGTCATGCAGAAGGGCCGCATCGTCGAAGCCGGCAATGCCGCCTCCGTTCTCGGTACGCCAACCCATCCTTATACGCGGATGCTGATCTCGTCGGTGCCGAGCATGATTCCCGCCGAAAAGAGGACCAACGACGCGGGCGCCACCGTGCTGCGAACGCACGATCTCGAAATGACTTATCGCGGCGGCGGTTTCTTTCAGCGCAGCCGTGAGGTCCATGCGGTCAAAAAGGTGAGCTTCAGCGTCCAGCGCGGCCGCACGCTCGGCATCGTTGGCGAGTCCGGATCGGGCAAATCGACCGTCGCCCGCTGCATCGTGCGGCTGATCGATCCCACCGGCGGCGATATCTTTATCGACGACGTGGAGATCGCCAAACTGCCGCCACGCCGGCTGCACGATTATCGCCGGCGCATCCAGATCATCTTCCAGGACCCATACCGATCGCTCAATCCGCGCCGGCGCATCGGCCAGTCGATTGTCGAGGGGCCGCTCAATTACGGCATCTCCCACGACGAAGCCTGGCGGCGGGCAAAGGATCTGCTCGAGCTGGTCGGGCTCGATCCCGCCGTCGTGGATCGCTATCCCCATCAATTCTCGGGCGGGCAGCGCCAGCGGATCTGCATCGCCCGCGCGCTTGCGATGGAGCCCGAATTGCTGGTTGCCGACGAGGCGGTCTCGTCGCTTGATGTATCTGTGCAGGCGCAGGTGCTCGATCTGCTCGACGACATCCGGCTTCGCTTCAATCTGGCCTTGCTGTTCATCACGCACGATCTGCGCGTCGCGGCGCAGGTCTGCGACGACATCGCCGTCATGCATCAGGGTGAGATCGTCGAGACGGGTCCGACCGCCGACGTCTTTGGCAATCCGCAGGAAGCCTATACCCAGGCGCTGCTCGCAGCAGCACCGGGCAAGGAATGGCGCTTCGGCGAGGCGATCACGCGCGCGCCGTAGCTAACGTGGGCCAGGACGGCTGGCGGCAGCGCGCCTAATCGGGGAAGGTCTCCATACGCCGCCGGAAGACCTCGAACCCGGCCCGCCGATAGACGGCCTCGGCGCCGGGATGATCGTTGGTGTCGGTGTGCAGCCAGATTCGGTGCGGCTTGTAACCCCAGGCGGCGCGCAGCGCGTGATCGAGCAGCCAGGGTCCGAGTTTGCGTCCCTGCGCGTCGGGGACGAGACCGAAATTGGTGAGCTCCGTCTCCGGCTCGCCGACGCCGTCGAGTTCGCAGAGACCGACGGCAATCCCGTTCAGCCGCAGCACGTAGATATGCGTCGCCGGATCGCGCAGGAATGTATCGAGCGCGGCCCTCGTCATGCGCAGCCGATCGTCCCACTGCACCGCCTCGCCGACGGTGCGATAGAGGGCGAGATAGGAATCCGGATCGAGTTGCTCTCGTGCGATTGCGGCGCCGGGGACGGGGGCGTCAAGAGCCGGGGCCGGGGGCGGGGCTGTCATTTCCAGATATGTCACGAGCAGGTCGACCATCTCTACCGCCGGGAATTGCAAACGACCGCTACAAAAAATGACCGGTGCGGACTACGTGCAACGCGCGCCTCCCGGTCAGTCGCGTCTTGCAGGTCCGTCGACCGCACGCATCATGATCGCCGCCTGCTCGATCGCGACGCGCATGCTGACGGCGCTCGCCTTGCCGGTGCCGGCGATATCGAAGGCCGTGCCGTGATCGACGCTGGTTCGCACGAAGGGCAGGCCGACCGTCACGTTCACGCCATGCTCGATGCCGAGATATTTGACCGGTATCAGCCCCTGATCGTGATATTGCGCGACCACGATGTCGAACTTGCCCTGGCGCGCCTGCATGAAGACGGTATCGCCCGGCCAGGGGCCGCTGGCATCGATGCCTTCGGCGCGGGCCTTCTCGACGGCGGGACGGATGATGTCGAGATCCTCGCGGCCGAAGAGGCCGTTCTCGCCGGCATGCGGGTTGAGTCCCGCGACCGCGACACGCGGTGCCGCGACGCCGAGCTGGCGCGCCGCGCGATCGGCCAGCCGCATCGCAATCATTTCCTTCTCGATCGTCAGGCTGCGGATCGCCTCGGCGAGCGAGAGATGGATCGTCACCAGCAGCACGCGCAGTTCGTCGTTGAACAGCATCATCGCATGGTGGGGTGCGCGGGTGAGATCGGCCAGCATTTCGGTATGGCCCGGATAAGGGACGCCCGCTTTCTTGAGCGCTTCCTTGTGAATGGGAGCGGTTGCGATCGCGCCGATCTTGCCATCGAGTGCGAGTGCAATCCCCTTGCGGATATAGTCGTACGCGGCCTGGCCGGCGGCCGCCTGAATCTTTCCGAACGGCAGATCGGCCGGCAAAGACGAGCCGGCGATCACATCGATCGTGCCGTGCGCGAAGTGCGCCGCCGCCGGATCCTCGATGACATTGAGGCGGAGATTGGCGCCGACGATGCCGATCGCGCGCGCGAGGATCGCCGGATCGCCGATCACCAGCGCGCGGTCATCGGCGCGCGGCTCGGTAAAGCTGCCGGCGACGATCTCGGGACCGATGCCGGCCGGATCGCCCATCGTCACCGCGATCGGCAGCCGGTCAGCCATGACGGAATCTATCGCGGGCCTTCGCGTACATCGGCCGGCGCTCAGATATATTCGAAGAAGCGCATGAGCTCGACATCGCTGACCAGACCCCTGAAGTCGCGCTCCTGCGCGGCGCGGGACTCGGCGAAGAAATCGACGAACCCGTCGCCGAACAGTTCGCGGGCGATCTTCGAATTGCCGAACCGGTCGATCGCCTCGACGAAAGAGGCGGGGAATTTGAGCGGCTCGGGGATCTCCTGCATATAGACATTGCCGACCATCGGCACGCTCGGTTCGAGCCGATGTTCGATGCCCCACAGTCCGGCACCGAGCAGGCAGGCCATCGACAGATAGGGGTTCGCATCGGCGCCTGGCGTTCGGCATTCGATACGCTGCGACATCGGGGCGCCCGGAATGACGCGCAGCGCGCAGGTCCGGTTCTCGAAGCCCCAGGTGGCGGCGATGGGCGAGAAGATGCCAGGCAGATAGCGCTTGAACGAATTGATGTTGGGTCCGAGCAGCAGCAGCAATTCGGGCATCAAGGCCTGCATGCCGCCGAGGAAATATCGCATCGTCTGGCTCATGCCGCGCTCGCCGGCCGGATCGTGGAAGACCGGCTTTCCCTCGCGATCGCGCAGCGAGATATGGACATGGCCGCTCTGGCCGTCGGCATTGTTCGACCAGCGTGCCATGAAGGTGATCAGCATGTCCTGGCGCTGGGCATAGGCCTTGGCGAAGGTCTTGAAGATGACCGCCTTGTCGGGCGCGCTGACGCCTTCGTCATAGCGCAGTGCCGCTTCCATGAAGCCCGGACCCATCTCTTCATGGACCGATTCGAGCGGCAGGTTCATCGTCTGGCACATATCCATCAGCCCGTTATGGAACTCGGCACGGACTTCCTGGCGCAGCAGCACTTCGTAGGATTTATGCGGCGAACTGATTTGCAAATTGCGATAGCCTTTTTCGAAGGCCGAGCGCGCCGTCTCCTCGAACAAGGTGAATTCCAGCTCGCTGGAATGAAACGGCCGGAACCCCATTGCGGCGGCGCGTTCGGCGACCCGCTGATAGACGGCACGCGGGCAATAACGCAGCGTGTCGCCCTCGAACTGACCGAGGAAGAACAGGTTGCGATGGGGCGATTCCCACGGAATCTCGCGACAGGTCTCGGGCAGAACGCGCACCGTCGCATCGTGATAGGCGCTAGCCGGGTCGCTGAGGCCGGTCACGTCGAGGATGACGTCCGTCGGATCCAGCGCATAGATGACGGCCGGCAATCCGAAACCCTTATCGAGCGCGGAGAAGAACTTTTCGCGCGACACATACTTCCCGCGCAGGAATCCCTGCAGGTCGGGAACGCCAAGAGTCACATGCTGCGCATCGCGCTCTTCGACCAGTTTTCGCGCATCTGCGGCGCTGCGAACCTCAGATGGAATCACGATGGCATCCCCTTGTGCCGATGCGGCGATGAAGTCGCCGCTCGTTTCTGTCGCCTTATATGACCGGTCTTGTCGGCTGCCCGCGCCCGCAGCGGTGTCGCCGGCTCGGACGGCGATTCCAGATTGCTCCAGTCGATGTAACCCGGCAGCTTGGCATGCGTGATCGTGTTCGACATCAGGATCAGCGCGTCCTGCCGGCCGACCGAAAGGTAGGCGTGATCGAGCGCACTGTCGAACTGGATGCTGTCGCCGGCGGCGAGCTGCTTCGGCTCCTGACCGCGGATCAGAAATTCAACCGCGCCATCCAGCACATAGAAGAACTCTTCGCCGGGATGCGAGTGATAGGGCCCGAACTCATCCAGGGTCCTGCACTTGACCCGGACTTTCCAGAAGATGTTGCGTTGGGCCGGCAGGTCGTTGTGCAGTACCTCGAAATCGAGCTCGGGCAGTTTGTGATTGTAGGCGCCGCCGCTCCGGCTGATCGAAAAGGCGCCGGACGCCGCGCTGCCTTCGTTGAGCAGGATCGAGACCGGCATCGCAAAGCCGCCGGCGAGCCGGATGACATTGTCGAGATTTAGCCCGGTCTGACCGTTCTCGAGCTTCGAGAGGGTCGATACCGATATCCCGCAATGCTCGGAGAGCCGCGCCAGCGTCATCCCCCGCTGGTTGCGCAACTGGCGCACCCGTTCGCCCAGAGTCGACGATTTTCGTCGCTTTCCGGCCATTTGTTCGCGATCTTTCCCATCCGGACCCGCCCATCGGGGCGGCGATTTTCGAAATCGAAAATGATAATTGTGCTGCTCGGCAATTCGAGTCAATAATTCTGCGTAGAAGCCGCGCGGCACCGGATCGCCCGAGTTGGCGACGGGAGCTCCCATGAGCAGGCCGACAACGGACGACAAGGGAACCCAAGGGGAGACAACGATGACCAAATCTTCGAATTCATCCGGCACCCGCAAGACGATGTCGGGTGGCGTTTCACGCCGGACGGTGCTGAAGACCGGCGCGGCGACGGCCGTCGCGCTCGCGGCGCCGCATATCCGGAACGCAGAAGCAGCCACCGTCAATGTCCGCATGCTGATGTGGCAGGACTACAATATCGAAGAGACCGTCGCCGAGTTCGAAAGCCAGTATGACGCGCGTGTGTCGCCGGCATTCTTCGACGGCAACTCCGAAGCGTTCAACAAGATGAAGGCCGGCGGAACCGCCGACTTCGATCTCGTGCAGGCCGACGGTTTCTGGCCGCGGCTCTATTATCGCGACGGGCTGATCCAGCCGATGCGCGACGATCTGCTGCCGAATTTGGCGAACCTGTTCCCGGATTTCGCGCCGGGCGCCTACGATCTGCTGCACGACAAACCCGGCGGAACCCGCATCGGTGCCAATAACTGCTGGGGCAGCTACGGCATCACGATGAACCTGAACCATATCGAGGAAGCCGATCGCGACAGCCTCGAGATCATGTTCGACGAGAAATATGGCGGACATCTCGCGACCGGTGCGCGGTTCGAAGAAAACATAGCGATGGCCGGTATCCTTGCGGCGACCCATATGGGCACCAAGGACGGGCCGCGGCCGGATGGCGAAGCCTTCAACCCATACAAGCAGACGGACGAGGAACTCGAGACGGCGAAGCAGCTCCTGATCAAACAAAAGGGCCTGCTGGTTACGCGTTATCAGGACTATGACTCGCTGCAGAAGCTGATGCGGCCGGGCCTGGTCTGGGCGTCGCCGGAATTCTCGGAGATCTATCGTCGTCTGACCCGTGCCTACGAGGCCGGCGAGATCGATTTCCAGGTCGCCCATATGCTGCAGCCGAAGGAAGGTGGGCTGGGCTGGATCGATAGCTGGCAGTTGAGCTCCGGCACGACCGACAGCGAAGCGATTGAAGTCTGTCATCACTGGGTCAACCACTTCATCAGCAAGGAAACCATGCATCGCGTCGCGCAGAAGGGCGTGGCCCCGTGCTACGACGTGCGCGACATGCTGCCGCCGGAAGAAGTGGACCTGCTGTTGCTCAACCGCACGGTCGAGCTGCGCGGTCTGCACATGTTCGATCAGCCGTCGTCACCCGAGAAGTGGGAGCGCGTCTGGTCCGAAGTCGAGGCCGCCTGATAGAGGTCGAACGGGGCCGGGTGCGCATAGGCGAACCGGGCCTTTTTCCTGCGAGCCCTCAGGAAGGCGCTGGTACGCTTATGTCCGAACTCGTCCTCGAACTTCAGAACGTCACCAAGCGCTTTGGATCGGTTACCGCGGTCGACCGCATTTCGCTCGCGGTCACGCGCCGTGAGTTCTTCGCATTGCTCGGGCCAAGCGGCTCAGGCAAGACGACGATGCTCCGGATTATCGCCGGGCTCGAGATCCCCGATGAAGGCCGGGTGCTGATCAACGGCCGGGACGTGACCGCGCTGCCACCCTATGCTCGCGGCGTCGGTATGGTGTTCCAGAATTTCCTGCTATTTCCGCACAAGACGGTCGCCGAGAACGTGATCTTTCCGCTTCGCATGCAGGGCGCCAGCAAGGCCGACCAGGCGGAGCGGCTGAAATGGGCGCTCGACCTGCTGCGTCTCGACGGGCTGGGCGATCGCTATCCCCATCAGCTGTCCGGCGGCCAGCAGCAACGCGTGGCGCTCGCACGCGGCCTCATCTCGCGGCCGGCGCTCCTCTTGCTCGACGAGCCGCTCGCCAATCTCGATCGCGAGCTGCGCAAGGAGATGGAGGTCGAGGTTCGCCGCTATCAGGTGGAACTCGGCATTCCGTTCATCTACGTGACGCATAACCAGGAAGAAGCGCTCACCATGAGCGACCGGATTGCCGTGATGAATCACGGGCGGTTCGAGCAGGTGGCGCCGAAGCTCGAGGTTTATACCCATCCCGAGACGCGTTTCGTCGCCGGTTTCGTCGGCCATTCCAACCGGATGAGCGGCCCGCTCGGCAGTGCCGGCGGCAATGCGCATCTTTCGTGGAACAACGGCACCCCGATCCAGGTACGCCGTCCCGACGGCGTCGC
>JBBDWW010000102.1:0-1112 GCA_040902645.1 Dongiaceae bacterium
GATCGGCGTAGTCGTCGGGTGTCCCGAGCCGAACGGAACCGGACAGTTCGGTTTCGTCGAAGGCGGCGACGGTCTCCTCCGACAAACGGACCATGCGGCGGGCGTAACCCAGCAACCGCTCGCCATCTTCGGTGAGTTTCGAGACGCGCCCGTCGCGCACGAAAATCGGCTTGCCGATGCGCTCCTCAAGCCGGCGCATCTGCATGGAAACGGCCGACTGGGTCTTGTGGACGACGTCGGCGGCGCGGGTGAACGAGCCGGATTCGGCGATGGCGACGAAGGTGCGGAGCTGGTCGAGATCGAGCGGCGCAGCCATTGGTTTTCCTCGATTCTGGCCCGATTTCCGGGCCGATCAAATCATCACGGAAAGCGATGTTAGACATTACAAACATTCGTTGGAATGATCAATGCCCTCCATGCATATTCCGGGTGTCCCGAGAGCCACCGAGGCCCTTTAGTCGACCGGCAAGCACGCCGGCAGGCGCAGGACCTTCGCCTGAAAAAGGAACACCGCCATGGCCACCACCGATCTGATCCACAGCCAGCAGCCGATCGGCGAACGCCTGCAGCGCGTCGTCGAGGTCAGCGCAGCCCGTGTCGCTGCCGTGTGGCGCGCCGTGCAGAACCGCCGCGCTGTGAACCGTCTCAGCGAATGGGACGACCGCATGCTCGGCGACATCGGCCTCACGCGGAACGACCTCAACCTGGCGCTCGCCGGCCGCGCCACCGAAGACCCGTCGGCTCGCCTCAAGGTCTTTTCCAGCGAGCGACGCTCGGCAATCCGCGCGATGCACCGCGAGGAAGCCGTCAGGCGCCGGCTCGACGGTGCGGCAACGTAACCACACTCGGAGACGCCTGGTCCCCTGGGCGCTTCGACAGACTGGCCCGCTCGCAAGAGCGGGCCATTTTTCTTGCGTGTCAGTATGCGTACGCGTCGAACATCCGGTCGATGTTGCCGCTCCACTCCTGCTCGTATTCCTCGAGCAGCCGATCGGCGGGCGTTCGGCCGGTGGCGACGATCTCGTCGATGGACGACAGGAAGATCGTCTCGTCCATTCCCTCGCCGTTCAGGTTGCCGCGACGCGACAGGCCCTCGCGCGCAAGGGCGACGA
>JBBDWW010000103.1:0-7022 GCA_040902645.1 Dongiaceae bacterium
GGCCGATAGAGCAGACGGAATTCGAGATCGCCGCCGAGCAGCGCCTTCGCGTCGCGCTCGAGCCCGCCGAGCGCGGCTGCCGTCACCGAACCGACCGCGGCGATGATCGCAACGCCGAGTGCGAGACACAGCAGGAACAGGCGAAAGCCCTTGATCCCGCCGCGCAGCTCGCGCCGTGCGAATTTAAGCGCGAGCGGCCAGCCGCCCGGATCGGGTGCGGCGCCCTGCGATGGCGTCGCCACGATGGCGCCCTCAGAGACCGACACGCGCGTCCCTCGATCCGGTGACGGACACTGTTGGCGTTACGCCTTGTGCAATCTCCGCATCCGAGGTGATCTTCCCGTCGCGCATCGCGAGCTGGCGCGAACAGCGGCTCGCCAGCGCGCGCTCATGCGTGATGAGCAGCAGCGTGCTGCCATGTTCCTTCTGCCGCTGGAACAGCAAATCGATCACCTGCTGGCCGGTCTCGATATCGAGATTGCCGGTCGGCTCGTCGGCCAGCAGCAAAGACGGCGAGATCGCAAAGGCGCGCGCGAGTGCGACGCGCTGCTGCTCGCCGCCCGATAACTGCGCTGGATAATGCCCGATGCGATGGCTGAGCCCGACCGCATCGAGCTCCGCCCGCGCCCGCTCGAACGCATCGCGGCGTCCCGCGAATTCCAGCGGCACCGCGACATTCTCGAGTGCCGTCATGGTCGGAATGAGATGAAAGGACTGGAACACGATGCCGATCCGCGCGCGGCGGAAGGCGGCGAGCTGGTCCTCGTTGAGCGATCCCAGATCGCTACCCGCGATCTTCACCCGGCCGCCGGTCGGCCGCTCCAGGCCGGCGACGATCATCAAGAGGCTGGTCTTGCCGCTGCCGGAGGGGCCGATCAGGCTCACCGTCTCGCCGCGCGCAATCGCCAGACTTATTCCGCGCAGGATGTTGACCGGGCCGGCAGCGCCAACCAGTTTAAGTTCGATGTCAGTCAGTTCGATCATGCCTGCCTCGATGGGGGCTGCGGGTGGGGCTCAAGCCCCGATCTCGGGAAATAGTGGCCGATTCGGCGTGCGGCGGCCCCTTTTTGTCCGCCGCTCCGGATATGGCGCCGGGCGCTGCGCGTTCAACGCGGGAATGCCGCTTTTCAACGCGCTGCGACGGCAAATCGGCGCCTTTCTGCTGACCCTGCTGATCGCGGGCATGATGCATCCCACCATGTCTTTCGGGCAGGAATCGGGCGAGATTCGCATCCTCGCCTTCGGCGCCTCGATCGTGGAGGGCTATGGGTTGCCGGCGCCGGATAGCCTGCCGGTCCAGCTCGAGGCAGCGCTCGACGCGCAGGGCTTCGATGCGACCATCGTCAATGCCGGTGTCTCCGGGGATACCACCGCAGCCGGGCTCTCGCGGCTCGCCTGGACGCTCGACGAACCCTACGATCTCGCGATCCTCGCGCTCGGCTCGAACGATGCGCTGCGCGCGATCGAACCCGAACAAACCCGCGCCAATCTCGATGCCATGCTAACCCAGTTTGCGGATGCCGGATTGCCGGTGCTGCTGGTCGGCATGTACGCGCCGCGCAATCTCGGCGCCGATTATGTCGCCGAGTTCGACGCGATCTATGCCGAGCTCGCGGAACAGCATGATGTCGCGCTGATGCCGTTCCTGCTCGAGAATGTCGCGCTCCATCCGGAACTCAACCAGTCGGATGGCATCCATCCCAACGCGGCGGGTGTCTCGGTGATCGTCGAAACGATGCTGCCTTATCTGCTGCCGCTGGTCGAACAGGCGGAAGCGGCGAACGAGTCGGGCGCGAGCGAAGCGTCGCAGGAATCGTCGCTGCCGGATGCTGAAACCGACGAGCCGCCGGAACCCGGCCTCGAACGCGCCAACGATTAGGCCAAGATTGTGAGCACATTCCGCGCCGCGCATTCGAACCATGTCGATCCGATGCAGGCGGTCGCGCAATGTCTCGCAGCGCTCGGCCGCAATGACGGCTGCACGCTCGGTTTCGTCTACGCGACCGATTATCTCGCAACATCCCTGCCGCAGATCGTCGCGGCCCTGCGTGCCGAAACCGGTATCGCCGACTGGACCGGCACCGCCGGGCTCGGCGTCATGGCGAACGGTCGCGATTCCAGGGGCACGGAAGACGGTGTCGAATATTTCGACCGGCCGGGTCTCGTTGTCATGCTCGCAGCCTTACCGGCCGGAAAACATCTTCTGTTCGAGCCGGTGCATGGCGGCATGCCGCCCTTCGAGCGCGCCCATCGGCCCTGGCTCGAGCGTCATCTGCCGCTCTTCGGTGTCGTTCATGCCGATCCGCGCAATCCGCATACGGCCTCGATCGTCGCCGATCTATCGGCCACGACCGGTGCGTTTCTGGTCGGCGGCCTCACGGCCTCGCGCGATGCGTTTCCGCAGGTGACGAGCAGCATCGTCGAAGGCGGCGTCTCCGGCGTGCTGTTCGCGGCCGGCACCGATGTCGCGACCGGTCTGACGCAGGGCTGCAGCCCGCTCGGCCTCGTGCACGAGATCACCGATGCCGAAGACAATGTCGTTAAGACGCTCGACGGCGAGCCGGCGCTCGCGGTCTACGAAAAGGCGGTCGGCGAGATCCTGGCGCGCGATCTGCGCCGCGCGATCAGTCTCGTGCATGCGGCCCTGCCGGTCACCGGCTCCGACACCGGCGATTATCTCGTGCGCAACATCGTCGGCATCGATCCCGAACGCGGCTGGATCGCGATCGGCGACGAGGTCGCACCCGGCGGGCGGCTCGTCTTCGTGCGGCGCGATCCAGCGGCTGCGCGCGAGGATATGGGGCGCATGCTCGGGCGGCTCACCGCGCGCATGAAAGAGAAGCCGCGCGGTGCGCTCTATCACGCCTGCGTCGCGCGCGGCCGGCATATGTTCGGCGAGGACGGGGCCGAGATCGCGATCATACGCGAGGCGCTCGGCGACATTCCGCTGGTCGGTTTCTTCGCCAATGGCGAGATTTGCCATAACCGGCTTTACGGCTATACCGGCGTGCTCTCGCTGTTTTTCTGATTCACCGGACAGTTTTTCCATCATGGTTTTGCCTGGGTCCTCATCCCGAGGAGGCCGCGCCGTCGCGGTCGGCCGCGACCGATCGCAGCGCGGCCGTCACGAGGGAGGCTCGCGCATCCTGGTTGCAGGAATGCGAGCGAGGTGGCATCTCATTGCGCCGGAAAAGTCGTTTGGTTTTTAAACCGGTTTTCATACGGAGTTGTGCATGGACTATCGGCAACTGGGCAGGACCGACATCAAAGTGAGTGCGATCTGCCTCGGCTCGATGACCTGGGGCGAGCAGAACAGCGAGCATGAAGGCCACCAACAGCTCGATTTTGCGCTCGAAAAGGGCGTCAATTTCATCGATACGGCCGAGATGTATCCGGTTCCGCCGCGCGCCGAGACCTATGGCCGCACCGAGGAGATTATCGGCAGTTGGCTGCGCGCGCGCGGCAATCGCGATCGCGTCGTCCTCGCGACGAAAGCGGCCGGACCCGACGAACGGCTCGTCTATGTGCGCGAAGGCAAGCCCCGGCTCGATTACGACCAGATGAGCCGCGCGCTGGACGCATCTCTGGCGCGTCTCGGCACCGACTATGTCGATCTCTACCAGTCGCACTGGCCCGAACGGCCGGCGAATCGCTTCGGCCGGCTCGGCTACGAGGTCGAACCGGGCGACGACGGCACGCCGCTCGAAGAGACGCTGGAGGCACTCGACCGGCTCGTTGCAAGCGGCAAGGTGCGTCATGTCGGCATCTCGAACGAGACCGTTTGGGGTGCGATGCGGCTCCTCGCACTCGCCGAAGCGGGCAAGGGCCCGCGCATCGTCTCGATCCAGAATCCCTACAGCCTGCTGAACCGCAGTTTCGAGGTGGGCCTGGCCGAGGTCGCGATCCGCGAGCAGGTCGGGCTGTTGCCTTATTCGCCGCTGGCGATGGGCGTGCTCAGCGGCAAATATCTTGGCGGCGCCACGCCCGATGGTGCGCGGCTCTCGCGCTGGCGGCATTACAAGCGCTACCGCACGCCGGCGGCGCAGGCTGCGACCGCCGCCTATGTCGACATCGCCCGGCAGAACAAGCTGGACCCGGCGCAGATGGCGCTCGCCTATGTAACGTCGCGGCCGTTCGTGACCGCAACCATCGTCGGCGCTACGACCATGGCCCAGCTCGCGACCGATATCGGTGCCGCCGACCTCGTTCTGTCCGACAAAATCCGGGCCGATATCGAGGCGGTGCACCGGCTCTATACCTATCCGGCGCCCTGACCTATATAGGGTTTGTTGTTCCCGGTTGGCGGGGAGGGCGCTCGCGCCATGCGGATGTTCGTCGCGCTCCCGGTTCCCGAGCGGACCCGCGAAGAGCTGGTCTATCTCTGTTGCGGCCTGCCCGGCGCGCGCTGGGTTCATGCGGATAATTTCCACATCACGCTGCGTTTCCTCGGCGAGATCGACGGCGGCACGGCCGATGATGTCGCTGCGGCGCTCGCCGGCATCCATGCACCGGAGTTCGACATCGAGATCGCCGATGTCGGCTGTTTCGCCAACGGCCGGAACGTGCGTTCGGTCTGGGCCGGCGTGAAACCGACCCCGGCATTCGCTCATCTGCATGACAAGGTCGAATCGGCGGTGGTGCGCGCCGGCCTCGATCCGGATGGCAAGAGATTCACGCCGCATGTGACGCTCACCCGGTCAAAGGTGTCGCTCGGCGATGCCCGCGTCTATCTCGAGCGGAACAGCCTGTTCCGGGCCATTCCCTTCGAGGCGACGCATTTCACCTTGTTCCGCAGCTTCATCGGCGGCGAAGGCGCAATCTATCGCGCCGAAAGCGAATACGCGCTGGACATGGTGCGCGACGTCGCATGAAGGATCTCGCGTTGGGGTTTCGTCCGGTCGGCGACGAGAAGATCGTGGTGCTGACCGGCGCCGGCATTTCGAAGGAATCGGGTCTCTCGACCTTTCGCGACGAGGACGGCATCTGGGCCACCATAACGCCGGAGGACGTCGCGACACCCGCAGCGTTCGAGCGCAATCCTGTTCTGGTCCATGATTTCTATAACGCGCGACGGCGCCATCTGCTCGGCGGCGAGGTCCAGCCGAACGCGGCGCATGCAGCCTTGGCAAAGCTCGAAGCCGAATGGCCGAACGAGGTTCTGATCGTCACACAGAATATCGACGATCTGCACGAGCGCGCCGGCTCGCGCAATCTTGTGCACATGCATGGAGAAATCCTGCGCACGCGCTGTCTTGCCTGCGAGGCTATCGGCGAATGGCGCGACGATCTCTCGGTCGATCTCGCTTGTGCGGGTTGCGGCGCGCGCGGAACCTTGCGCCCGCATGTCGTCTGGTTCGGCGAATATCCCTTCGAAATGGAACGAATCTACGCCGCGCTCGGGCAATGCGGCCTGTTCATCTCAATCGGCACGTCGGGCCATGTCCATCCGGCCGCTTCGTTCGTCGAGATCGTGCGCGATCTCGCCGGCGCGCATACGGTCGAGCTCAATCTCGAAGCCTCCGAGCAGCGCAGCCATTTCGCAACGGCGATCGACGGGCCGGCGAGCGAGACCGTGCCGGCGTTTGTCGAAGCGCTGCTCAAGGCCGGACGGTCGATTAGGCGATGACGGGATCGCTCGCCGCTGCGTCGCGCGCGGCCCGGAACTGCGCAATCTGCGCCGTGCATCTGCCGCTCGGTCCGCGCCCGGTCTTTCGGGTGTCGACCAGCGCGCGTCTTCTGATCGTCGGCCAGGCGCCGGGCACGAAAGTGCACGAGACCGGCATTCCCTGGAACGATGCGAGCGGCGAAAGGCTGCGCGACTGGTTGGACCTCGACCGCGATCGTTTTTACGACGAGAGGCAAGTCGCAATCGTGCCGATGGGCTTCTGCTATCCCGGCACCGATGCACGCGGCGGCGATCTGCCGCCTCGCGGGGAATGTGCGCCGGCCTGGCATCCGACGCTTCTCGCGCTGATGCCGGCGATCGAACTCACGCTGCTGGTCGGATCCTACGCGCAGGCGCGCTATCTCGCCGCCGCGCGCAAGGCCTCGCTCACCGAGACGGTGCGCGCCTTTCGTGAGTACACGCCGCGCTTTCTCCCGCTGCCGCACCCGTCCTGGCGCAACACCGGCTGGCTGAAGCGTAATCCCTGGTTCGAGACGGAACTGCTGCCCTATCTGCGCCGTCGCGTCGCGACCGTGCTGCGGGATTGAGCGGCGACTGTCCGGTAGGAATTGGGGCGCCTTCCTTTTCTTCGTCATTGCTGGGCCCCCGGGTCCGGCCGCAGGCCGGCCCGAGGACAGGCCCGACCCGGCAATCCATTGTGCCGATACGCCGTCAACAGATTGTGGCGCTGCATCTGTCAGCGATTCCAACGCGGAGTCCGACATCACTGTGGATCGCCGGGTCAAGCCCGGCAATGACGGATATTGGGGTTGGGCCTCATCCTGAGCTTCCTCATCCCGAGCCCGTCGAGGGACGAAGGATGAAGTTGCGCGACTAAACCGCCTCAGGAGAGCGGTGCGCGCTCGGTCGCCTCGGCCTCGGCTTCGAGCCGGTCCATGTCGTCGTCCGAGAAACCGAAATGATGGCCGATCTCGTGGATCAGCACATGGCGCACGATGTCGGTCAGATCCTCGCCGGTGTCGCACCAGTAATCGAGGATCGGGCGCCGGTAGATATAGATCATGTCGACGTCGCTGCGCACGTCGCTGATGCTCTGGTCGGTCAAGGCGACGCCACGATAGAGCCCGAGCAGATCGAACGGCGATTCGAGTTCGAACTCCTGCTGCGTCTCGTCGTCGGGAAACTCCTCGATGCGGATCACGACATTCTGCACGAAGCCGGCGAGCGCTTCGGGCAGGCTCGCATAGGCGCGCGCGGTCACCGCTTCGATATCCTGAAGCGTGGGTGCCGACGAGAAGGTGCTGGCGGGGGGTCTGCTCTGGGCCATGGGCCCCAACATAGGGATGGTTGATCCGCGAGCCAAGCGCCCGCAGACTATGCCCATAACATCGCCCTT
>JBBDWW010000104.1:0-6976 GCA_040902645.1 Dongiaceae bacterium
CGCGCGTTTGCCGTCATGACCGCCGACGGCTGCTTCCAGCAGAGCGGCCGGCGCGGTCACCGGCTCCTCCACATAGCCCCAGCGGACATGGGTCCAGACGCGCTCGTGGAAGTAATAGAGCACCATCTTCGTCAGCACCTCGCCGACCGCGATCGAACCGGCGGTCATCGGGCTGCCGGTGAAGACGTATCCAAGCAGGAATGTGTCGATCGAGGCGAACCCGCGCCAGGACACCGTCTTGACGATCGAGCGTCGGCGCGAACTATGCGCCGGCGGCAGCTTCGGTGCGTGCATGGCCCCTACCCCAAAAATCCGGTTGAAAAGAAACGCGGGCGCAACCGATCAGCGGTGAATCCCGCACTCGGTCTTGTCGCGACCCTGCCAGCGGCCTGCGCGAACATTCTCGCCATCGACCGGCAACGCCGTGCAGGGCTCGCAGCCGATCGAGAGATAACCGTCGTCGGCGAGCGGATGCGGCGGCAGACGACGCTCGTTGAACGCGGCCTCGACCCAGGGCCGCGGCCAATGCGCCAGCGGATTGACCTTGATACGCCCATCGCCCGCTTCGAGCACCGGCAGACGCGTGCGCTGCCCGCCATGGAACCGCTTGCGCCCGGTGACCCAGGCATCGAAATCGCCAAGCGCGCGCGCCAGCGGCCTTACCTTGCGCAGATGGCAGCAGCGATTGGGATCGCTCGACCACAGATCGCCCGCCTGGTCTTCGGCCGCGAGATCGACGGGATCGGGTTCGATCGTGCGCACGTCGGTGAAGCCGAACCGGTTCACCAATATGTCCTTGTAGGTGAGCGTCTCGAGAAAATGCTTGCCGGTGTCGAGAAATATGATCGGCGTTGCGGTGTCGATCTCGGCGACCAGGCTCAGGATCACCGCCGCCTCGCTGCCGAAAGAGGAGACGACCGCAATGCGGCCGGCGAATTCATGCTCGATCATCGGCCGCAGCAGTGCCGCGCCGTCCAGATGGCCGTAACGACGCGCGAGGCTTTCGAGCCGGGCCCGCCCGCGCCGGGATCATGGATGCCATCGAACATCGTCGTCGCCCGCCTTCCGGCGGCCTACTCCGCCGCCATCGCGCGATGACGCAGTTCGGTCGCCGGCACACGCGCATCCGCCGCCGGCTGGTACCAGACCGAGAATTCGCGCATCGCCGCGCGCCAGTCGTCGATCGTGCGCTCCGGCGCCAGCTCGAACGCATCGATGCCGCAGCGCGCCATGAACAGCAGCAGATCGCGGATCACATGGCCGGTCGCGCGAATCTCGCCCGCAAACCCGAAGCGCTGCCGGATCATGCGTGCCTGGCTGAGGGCACGGCCGACATTGAACTTGGGAAAATCGAGCACGATCAGCTCGAACCGGTCGAGATCGGCGCGGATCGATGCCGGATCGGCATCGGCGGGAAGCCGCAATCCGAGCCGGCCGTTATGACCGGCGAGCGCGTCACGCTCCTTCTGCCAGCGCGCGAGCGACACGGTGATGGGACCGTCGCCCGGCAACGCATCCTCGTCGCCGATGGCGGTCCATTCGTTCTCGATGAAGGCGCCGTGCTTAACCAGCGGCATAGACTCTCTCCTTGAACGGCTCGATGCCGACGCGGCGATAGGTGTCGAGGAACAGTTCGCCGTCGGCGCGTAAACCCAGATAGGTGTCGACCAGATTTTCGATCGCGTCCGGCACCTGCTCGGCGGGGAAACCCTTGCCGAGAATCTTGCCGACCGTGGCGTTCTCGTCGGCGCTGCCGCCGAGCGTGATCTGGTAAAATTCCTCGCCCTGCTTGTCGACGCCCAGAATGCCGATATGGCCGACATGGTGATGGCCGCAGGCATTGATGCAGCCGGAAATCTTGATCTTCAACTCGCCGATCAGCGCCTGGCGATCGGGATCGGCAAACCGCTCCTGGATGCGCTGTGCGATCGGGATCGAGCGCGCATTGGCGAGCGCGCAATAATCGAGGCCGGGACAGGCGATGATGTCGGTGATGAGACCGAGATTGGGCGTCGCCAACCCTTCCTTGCCCAGCCCGCGCCAGAGCGCATGCAGATCGGCCTGTTTCACGTTCGGCAGCACGAGATTCTGCTCATGCGTTACGCGGATCTCGCCGATGCTGTAGCGATCGGCGAAATCGGCGATGCGATCCATCTGATCGGATGTCGCATCGCCCGGAATGCCGCCGGTCGGCTTCAGGGAGATGACGGCGATCGCATAGCCCGGCTGCTTGTGCGCGACGACATTGTGCGTCACCCAGCGCGCGAAGTCGCGATCCTCGAAGCGGGCCGCCTCGAAGGCGCGCACCGGCGTTTCGATCCGCTCATAGGCGGGCGGCATGAAATAGGCGGCGACGCGCGCGATTTCCGCGGCGGGCATCGGCGATCCGGAATCGCGCGTGGCGGCAAAGTCTGCGTCGATCAGTTCGCGGAACTTGTCGATGCCAAGCGCGTGCACCAGGATCTTGATCCGCGCCTTGTGAATATTATCGCGCCGGCCCATCAGATTGTAGACGCGGATCACGCTCTCGATAAAAGCGAGCAGCTCCGCCTTCGGCACGAAATCGCGCACGAGTTGCGCCATCATCGGCGTGCGGCCCTGGCCGCCACCGGCAAACACCTGGAAGCCGATTTCACCCTTTTCGTTGCGCTTCATGAAGAGGCCGACATCGTGCGTTTTTACCGCCGCGCGATCGGGCGACGCAGCCGTGACCGCGATCTTGAATTTGCGCGGCAGGAACGAGAATTCGGGATGCAGCGACGACCATTGCCGGATGATTTCGGCATAGATGCGCGGATCTTCGATCTCGCCCGCCGCAACCCCGGCATATTGATCCGCCGTCACGTTGCGCACGCAGTTGCCGCTGGTCTGGATCGCATGCATCTCGACCGCGGCGAGATCGTCGAGAATATCGGGCGCGTCCTCGAGCTTGATCCAGTTGAACTGCAGATTCTGGCGCGTCGTGAAATGCCCATAGTCCTTGTCGTATTTGCGGCCGATCGATGCGAGCGCGCGCAGTTGCTTCGACGACAGCGTGCCGTAGGGAACCGCGATGCGCAGCATGTAGGCATGCAGCTGCAGATAAAGCCCGTTCATCAGGCGCAGCGGCTTGAATTCGAGATCGCTCAACTCGCCGGCCATGCGGCGGCGCACCTGCTCGCGGAACTGGGCGGCCCGTTCGTCGACGAGGCGCTGGTCGATCGCATCGTAGCGGTACATCCGGCCCTCCTCAGCTATTCGCCGACTGTTTGCCGAGATCGAGCCGGATGCTCGGGCCCTCGGCACGGATTCGCTCGCGATAGATCAGGGGACGGGTCTGCCCGTCTTCGATCGCGATCTCGATCGCATAGACATCCACCACGCGGCGTGCCGCAAAGGCCGCATCGGCGATCGCCTGCAGCCGCGCTTCGTCTTCCGCCGACTGCACGATCGCCGCATCGCCGATCCGCTCGGACCAGTTGCCGTCGGCCGCAAGATAGACGACGCGGCCGGAGAGGATGTCGTTCGCATTGAATATCTTGGCGGTCATGCGGCTCTCCCGCCCGCGGCAGCCCATGCAGCAATATCCTGACGGTCGGCAAGCGACGCGACCCGGCCGATCACCAGCACCGCGGGACCCTTGATCCCGTCCGCCAGCGCACCGAGCCCGGCGAGATGTCCGGTCAGCACGCGCTCGTTCTTGCGGGTTCCGTTTTCGACGATGGCAACCGGCGTCGCGCCATCGAGCCCGTTCTCGATCAGCCGCGCAGCGACTCGGCCTGCCGTCGCGACGCCCATATAGACGACGAGCGTGTGATTGGCGCGCGCGAGGGCCGCCCAGTCCAGATCCGGTTCGCCGCCATCCTTGGCATGGCCGGTGACAAACGTGACGGCCTGCGCGAGATCGCGATGCGTGACCGGCACGCCGGCCGACGCCGCACAGCCGAGCGCCGCGGTGACGCCCGGGACGATCTCGGCGTCGATGCCATGTGTGCGCAGATGCAGCAGCTCTTCGCCGCCGCGACCGAACACGAAGGGGTCGCCACCCTTGAGCCGGACCACGTTGAAACCTTCGCGTGCGAGGTCGACCAGCAGCGCGTTGATCTGCACCTGCTCCATCGCATGACAGCCGCGCATTTTGCCGACATAGATGCGGCGCGCATCGGCGCGCGCGTGATCGAGGATCGCCGGATCGACCAGCCGGTCATGCACCAGCACGTCGGCGCTTTCGATGCGGCGCAGCGCACGCACCGTCAGCAACTCCGGATCGCCCGGCCCGGCGCCGACGATACTGACGCGCCCGATGCGAGCGGACCGCTGCCGGCGCCGACCGAGAGCGACGATGCGTTCCTGCTCCGATTTCCTGGCGGACATTGCCGCTCCTTCGCCGTCCAGAATGAAATGCCGAAAGGGGCTGTTCGTGGTCGCCCGAAGAGCGCCAGCGACAAGGCTAATTTCGTCATTCAAAGGCGGGTTTGTCAATGAATCACGTTCGACTATGCTAAAATAAAGTTATTTCACTTTAATAGACCGTTAAATTCATATAAGAGTTTCTGATATAACGAAAATATCAGAATACGGCTTCGCGGCCCACGCCCTGTAAACCCGAAACTACAACGTTAAATGTGGAATTTTGGTGGACCGCGTGCGTTAAGAACGCTCTCACGCGACCTGTCGGCGGCGGGCGGGCGCGAAACGGGAGGGATCGTGCGGTGAAAGATTGGAGCGGGTAGCGGGAATCGGACCCGCGCGTTCAGCTTGGGAAGCTGACAGGCTACCATTACATCATACCCGCACCCGGACACCGGCATGGACCGGTTGGTCAGGCTGGATTGGCTATATACGCCCGGCCTCGCGCGCCCTTCAAGACAGCGCGCCGCAAACGCTCTTCGCTCAGGAACGAACGCGCCTTCGTTGCGGCAGCGGCTTTGCGTCGCGCAACCGTGCCCAGGCGCGCTCGACCATCGCCGGCCAATGCGGATCGATCTCGGCGGCGCTGAGCGTGCCGTAGCTGGCCATCAGTTCTGTGGCGACGGCGAGCGCGAACGGCTTCTCCTCGAGACGCCAGCGCTCGAAATCCCACGGCGCGTCGTCCGGACGCAGTTTGTCGGTCGCAATGAACATATGCGCCTCGACACGCACATCGTCGGCTGCAACCGGGAACGGACGCAGCCGGTAATCCTCGCCCTCGAAATATTGCACGCGATCGAGATCGCCCCAGCCGAGCCCGTGCACCAGCGCTCCATCGACCGCGCCGCCCGGCTGCCGCACGATCACCGGAAAGCTCTCGCCTTTGGCGCGGCGGCGATCGAAGCCGAGCAGGCGCGCCGGCTGCAGCACGACGCCATCGAGCGGCCGGTCGAGAACGACCGACAGCAAATCCAAATCCATCAGACTGCCGAAGAAGAAAAGCCGCATGGCCAGCTCCGTCATGGCTCGGCGCCGCTGTCGCATGCCGAACTGGCATCGCGATTCTTGCGCTGGGTCAGCAAAGTGGTCCGGGGCGTTGTTCCGCTTAGCGGCCTGGGCGGGTCGCGGCGCTGGTCCGGGAACGTGCGGAACCTATGCGATTCGGCCGCGGCAATTCAACGAAAAACCGCGCGGCACCGTCGCCGCGACGGGATCTCGCGTTCGAAGATTTCGCAGACATGTCGCGTGACGGACGGCGCGGCACGCGGCGGCATCCGAGCGACGGTGTGTTGGGAGTCTGTTTGAGGACGATCCCGCTTAACGTCGGCACGCGTTTTCGTTCCGCCTGATGCGCGCACTGACGCGGTGAAACCACAGCAACGCGCGACACAGCAAACTGCCTTAACGGCCGGCGCTGCCGCGGGATCGCGCGCTACCGCGGATCTCGCGAGGATCGCCGCAAGATCCTGGTTCGCCGATGGTGCAACCCGCGCGTTATCCGGCTGCGATGCCGGGACCGACGACCTTGCCGCGGGGGCCCATCGTCGAAAGGCTCGACGTGGAACGCGAAGCTGGCGTCACCAGGGTGAAGGCTCGGCGCCGCGGATGCCGATGGCGGCGCGGCCGGGCCCCGGACGATGCAGTCTTCACCGCCTCCGCGATTCGCGCGCGGACCCTCGGTCTTCCGATAGCCTGTGGCTAAATTGCAACAGACTGTCGGAAAAGCCACAGAAGGGCTTAATCCATCCCCATATGACTTAACAGGCGGAAGGCCGGGTTCTTATGATTGTCTCGGAAATCCAAGGGTTACGCTTTCTGCTGCCCAGTATGCGTGATAGCATCCGGGACGGCCATTAGGACCGAAAACCTCAAAAATGAGCGGCACTTCGGTGCCGAAGGTGGGGAGAAACAATAATGCTAAAGATGAAGATCATTGGCGCTGTCATGGCGCTCGGCCTTCTGGCGGGTTGCGCAACTGACATCGAGCAAATGCGCGATGTTCAGGCCACGGGTACCCCGTTCACGCAGGCTCTGACTGAAGAATATCGCAGCATCGTCGCCTTCGAAGCCGACGAAATGTACGACTGGCCGGATGCCGATTATTTCGCCGAAAAGGGCCTGCGGGCAGCTTCGGGCGAAGTCGTGCTCCCGGAAGAAATGTCGAACTGGATGTTGCCGCCCGACGAGTCGTTCTGGCGTGACTTTACGTTGACCGACGAGTGGGTCGGCGGCGGCAGCCTCGCTGAGATGGCCGATGGCCGCAATCGTCTGATGATTGCGCTCAACGGCGGCGGTCGCGAATCATTCCCCGAGCTCGCAGCACGCGCGCAGGGCCGGTTCGACTGCTGGGTCGAGCAGCAGGAAGAAAACCACCAGGCCGATCATATCGCCGCATGCCGCGACGATTTCTGGGCGGCTCTGGAAGAGCTCGAGGCAGCACTTGCCCCGGTTGAAATGGTCGAACCGCCGATGCCGATGGTGCCGGATATCTACATCGTCTATTTCGATTGGGATCGTTCCGACATCCGTCCTGACGGCGCGGCCGTGATTGCCGATGTCGTGCGCGATGCCGGTTCGCTTGGCAGCC
>JBBDWW010000105.1:0-1105 GCA_040902645.1 Dongiaceae bacterium
AATCGTCTCGGGACGCGCGGTACCGGTAAGCGCGGGCTGCCCGGTTTCCCAGTGCGCCGAAGCGACGAGGATCGCACGCGGCCGGGGCAGGCGAGCACCGAGCGCCGCCCAGGCCCGGCCGGTCGCGGTGGCGCCTGCCTCCAGCGCATGCATCGGCGAGCCGTGCGAAATGAAAACGGAGGGCAGCGCTGCGCTAGACTCTGTCATCGCCGCAGATTCTCCCAGAAACCATGCGATTTCCGCTTGCCCTGTTGTGCGCGTTGGCCGCGCTGCCCGCCGCCGCGCAGGACGAACCGGCCTCAGGTGCGCTGCAAAGCTTCACCGTGAACCAGGCGCAGGATGGCATCGAGCCGCCGCTCACCGAGAACGAGCCCGTGTACTTCGTGATGGGCACTCGGGGCGGCACCAACGCGCGCTTCCAGCTGTCCTTCAAGTACCGCCTGTTCGACCGCAGCCTGGGGTGGGGTCGCGATCAGCCGTGGCTGAGCGGCTTCTACCTCGGCTACACGCAGACCACCATCTGGAACCTGCAGGGCGATTCCAAGCCGTTTCGCGACACGAGCTACCGGCCGTCGCTGTTCTGGGCCTGGGAGCGCACCGACGACAAGACGTGGATCGACGCGCTGCGCGCCGGCTTCGAGCACGAATCGAACGGCAAGGACGACGCGCAGTCGCGCTCCATCGACATCCTGTTCGTGCGGCCCGAATGGCGCTGGCAGCTCGATAACGGCAAGCAGGTCGCGTTCACGCCGAAGATCTACGGCTACCTCGACAAGGAGGAGAACCCGGACATCCAGCGCTACCGCGGCTACGTCGACTGGCGCGTGCGCTACGACTCGGGCACGCATTGGGTCGCCGCAGCCACGGCCCGCCTCGGTACCGCCGGAAAGGGCAGCTTGCAGATCGATCTTTCGCGGCGCACGCGCGACCTGAAACTCGGGCCGCTGAGCGGTTACCTGTATGCGCAATATTTCAACGGCTACGGCGAGGACATCCTCGGCTACAACGAAAGGCGCCCGTCGCAATTGCGCCTGGGGGTGGCGATCGTTCCCTAGGTGTCTTCGGTGCGCGGCGGGCGCCAGGTGTAAGGGACCGGGCCGGGCTG
>JBBDWW010000106.1:0-6941 GCA_040902645.1 Dongiaceae bacterium
ATGACGGCTGGATCGGTTGCGAATACAAACCGGCCGGCGAGACGCGCGCCGGTCTCTCCTGGATGGATCCCTGGCTTTAGAGAGCTTGGCAAAAAGGAACGACGAGCATGACGGATATCGGTTTCATCGGAACGGGCATCATGGGTCGCCCGATGGCGAGCCATCTGCAGAAGGCCGGTCACAAGCTTTTCCTGCTCCAGCATCGCTCGGCATTGCCGAAGGAGCTGGCCGACGGCGGGGCCGTTGCCTGCAAGAGCGCGCGCGAGGTTGCCGAGAAATCCGAGATCGTCGTTCTCATGCTGCCGGACACGCCGGACGTCGAGACGGTGCTGTTTGGCAAGGACGGCGTCGCCGACGGTCTTTCGAAAGGCAAGCTGGTGATCGATATGAGCTCGATCTCGCCGATCGAGACCAAGAATTTTGCGAAGCGCATCGGTGAGAAGGGCTGCGACTATCTCGACGCGCCGGTTTCCGGCGGCGAGGTCGGCGCGAAAAATGCCGCGCTCACGATCATGATCGGCGGCCCCGATGCCGCGTTCGAGCGTGCGAGGCCGCTGTTCGAGCTGATGGGCAAGAACATCACCCTGGTCGGCGGCAATGGCGATGGCCAGACCTGCAAGGTGGCGAACCAGATCATCGTCGCACTCAACATCGAGGCGGTCGGCGAGGCGCTGCTGTTCGCCTCGAAGGCAGGCGCCAACCCCGCGAAGGTCCGCGAGGCGCTGATGGGCGGGTTTGCGGCGTCGCGCATCCTCGAGGTGCATGGCGAGCGCATGATCAAGCGCACCTTCGATCCGGGCTTCCGGATCAGGCTGCACCAGAAGGATCTCAATCTCGCGCTCAACGGCGCGCGTGCGATGGGCGTCAGCCTGCCGAACACCGCCGGCGCACAGCAGCTCTTCAGCGCCTGCGTCGCCAATGGCGGTGCCGACTGGGATCATTCGGCGATGGTCCGCGCGCTCGAGCTGATGGCCAAGCACGAGGTCGCGAAGTAACAAACAAAACCTTCTCCCCCGCGTCGCGGTCCGCCGCGACCGATCGCGGCGTGGGGGAGAGGGTAGGGTGAGGGGGCGTTACGAGAAATGCGCGCGCGATCACGCCCACAAAAAGATTCGTCATGCCCGGACTTGATCCGGGCATCCATGGTTGCAGGAATGCAATCGAGCGCGGCCTTGCGCATCGTATTGAATGAAAACTTCACCAGTTAGTTTTCGATTGCCGCCCGAGCGATTGAAGTGCCGATACAAAATAGTGAGGACGATAAGTGATGCCGGACACACAAACCTACACCGAGATTTCAGAAGTCGTAAAAACATATGTCGAAGGCATGTGTCTAAATGATCCTGCAAAACTTCGCGACGCCATGCATGAAAAGCTATGCTGCATCGGGCACTATGAGGGCGGTCTGGAATGGGACACGCGAGACGCCTTCATCGCAGCAGTAGATAAGGCAGTAGATACACCAGACCCTTCGCCATGGCACGCCGTCAACGCCATTTCAATTGTTGGCGATGTTGCCACGGTTCAAGTCGAAAACATCTGGCTTGGCATGCATTTCGATGACACGTTGACGCTTCTTAAACATGAAAATCGATGGATTATTGTCTCAAAGGTTTTTTTCCTGAGACCAGCAGAGTGAGCTGCAACGCGGCTAGATGCCAATGTCAGTATGGGAGAAGTCGAGACGCCGCGAAAACCTATCGATTAAGGGCAGGAACGTAACGCAGACGGCGTCAGATTTCTTCAAATCGAACGGCGGCTTTGTCCGCATTCCCGAATTGCGTGGTCGATTTATCAGCTTCGGAGGCCATGCCGTAAGCGGTCATCGGCCATCCAATGTTTATGAGTACACGCCCTAGTATGTTGCTGTGGGGATATTCACCACAGAGGCACAGAGGGCGACGAGGATTGGCCCTCTCTGTGTCTCTGTGGTCGATCCGCCCCTATTTGAACTCGCTCTTCACCGCCGCCGAGATCGTGCGGCGGTAATGCTCGATGATCTCGCCACCCTTGCCCGCATCGGCGCGCTTGGCGCTGGTGAGCGCGCCGGAATCCGGCACCCACTCATGCACATGCGGGAACATGTCGTAGTTCGGAAACTGCGCCGACGGATTGTCGGGAATCAGATCGAGCCGCACCCGCTCCGGATAGAGATGCATCATCATCGAGGTTTCGAGCACGGCCGCATGTTCGAGCGCCATGCTCTCGAGCCCGCCCGGGAACAGCCGCTCGATCGTGTCGTTGTCGAGGAAGTCCCAGTACTGGAGCTGCATGATGCGCACGCCCTTGTTCTCGACCTCGCGCATCGCCTGGATGATGCCCTCTGTGACGATCCACTGGTTCTCGTAATGACCGACCACCATGCAGAAATTGCGGGCACCGTGGCGGACCTGCTCGCGGACGATGTCACGCACCTGGCCGACGATCGTCGCGGCATCCATATTGGTGGTGCCGGGATAGCGGTCGCCGCCGCCACATTTCGGCATCGAGCGATAGCCATAATTGACCGCCGGCAGCACGATCCCGCCGGTCTCGCGTGCCACCCGGATCGATATCTCCGTTGGCACGATCACATCGGTCGCGAGCGGCAGATGCGGCCCGTGCTGCTCGATCGCCCCCACCGGTAGCATCACCACCGGGTTTTTCTTCATCCGGTCAGCATATTCCGGCCAGGACATTTCCCCGACCAGCACGTCGTTGTATTTCGCCATGTTCGTTCCCTCCGGCAGATTCTTGTTGGCGGCAGTCTCACGGTCCTGCCGCTTCGATGCAAGCTGTCCCGGTGCATTGGCCGCCGCATCCGCCACCGCGTTTGACTCCCGACGCGCGCGGCAGGGATGATACCGCCATCGCGGGTGCGTCCGGCGCCCGGCCAACGGGGAGTTCGATCATGGCGGCGTTGCAGGAATTCGGGAAGCTGTCCGGCCATATCTATGTCGGCGGCGAATTTCAGAAGAGCGGCGGGAAACTCGCTTTCGACGTGATCGACCCCGCGACCGAAGACCGCGTCGGCCAACTCGCCGATACCACGGCCGAGGAAGTCGACCGGGTCGTCGCGATCGCCAACAAGGCGCAGAAGGCATGGCGCAAGGCCAATTCGCTGCACCGCGCCGAGCTGATGCACGAGGTCGCCCGCCGCATGAAGGCGCTGAAGCCGGTGCTGGGCGAAATGCTGACTCGCGAAATGGGCAAGCCGTTCAAGGAAAGCATGGACGAGGTCGAATGGTCGATCACCGCGGTCGATTACTACGCCGAGATCGGCCGGCACGAGAACGGCCGCATCGTCGGCCCGGCGACCGACCATCAGTTTCATTTCGTCGCCAAGGAACCGGTCGGCACCGTCGTCATCATCCTGCCGTTCAACTATCCGCTGGTGCTGCTCTGCTGGGAAGCGGCGGCGGCACTCGCGGCGGGCAACGCGGTCATCGTCAAGCCGAGCGATCTTACCTCGCTGACGACGCTCAAATTCATGGAAGCGTTCGCGGCCTTACCCGCCGGGCTGGTGCAATGCGTGACCGGCGGCGCCGAACCGGCACAGCGCCTGGTCAATCATCCCGACACGCATATGGTATGCTTTACCGGCGGCATCAAAACCGGCCAGGCGATCGCGACATCCTGTGCGGGCCAGTTCAAGCGCTGCCTGATCGAAAGCTCGGGCAACGATCCGCTGATCGTGATGCCCTCGGCACCGATGGAGTTCGCGGTGCGTGGCTCGGCCTTCGCCGCCTTCATGAATTGCGGCCAGATCTGCGCGTCGTCGGAACGGCTTTACGTCCACAAGGACGTGCATGACGAATTCGTCGAGCGGCTGGTCGAGGAGACCAAGAAGATCCGGATCGGCAACGGGCTCGACAAGGTCGAGCTTGGCCCGATGGCGGCGCGGCGCGAGCGCGATCGCTACGAGGCGCTGTTGAAGAAGGCCGTGGGCGAGGGGGCGCAAATCGCCGCCGGCGGCGATCGGCCCTCGCAGTTCAACAAGGGCTGGTTCGTCAATCCGACCGTTCTGGTCGGTGTGACGCCGGATATGAGCATCCTGCAGCAGGAAAGCTTCGGGCCGGTGGCGCCGATCTGCAAGGTCGACAATTTCGACCAGGCGATCGAATACGCAAACAAGTCGATCTACGGGCTGGGCTCGACGATCTTCACGATGGATCTCAACGAGGCGATGCGCGCCGTCGACGAGCTCGAGCATGGCATGGTCTGGGTCAACGCACCCTTGCTCGACAACGATGCGGGGCCATTCGGCGGCCGCAAGATGTCGGGCATGGGGCGCCAACTCGGTTCGGAGGGACTCGACAGTTTCCGCCACAGCAAGTTCGTGATGATCGATCCCGGCTGCCACTCGCAGGATTTCTGGTGGTTCCCCTACGCGGAAAAGGAAGCCTTCAAGGGCCCGCGCGACTGAGCCCGTAAGACTAACGCGCCGCCTGATCGATCGTATCGGCCAGCGCGCCGCAAGCGCGGTGCAGGGTGAAAGCCTGCGCCAGATCGAAGCCGGCATCGGCTGATATAGCCGTCTCCGCCGCCTGCGCGAGCGTTTCGTTTCGCGACGCGGCCTCGAAGAACGCATGCGCGCCCGGGGTCAGTCGCTCGATGCGGCAGCCGTCAGTGTTCGCCCATACGAGTAATCGGCAGCCGCCTTCGTTCAAATCGATCGCCGGCACATCGGGTTCCTGATGGGCGCGCCAGATCCGGTCGACCGGATAAAGCGAGGCCAGCAGGCGCACGCTCGATGCCAGAGCGAGTGTCAGATCCTGTTGCGCAACGGGCGATAAGGCCGCCAGTGCCGCGAGATCGAGCACGGGCTGCGGCGCTGCGTAGGTAACCTCGATGCGCAACCATTCGAGCCGCGCGACATCCGCCAGATACGGCAGGACCTGCGCCGGCTCGAAGCCCGCCAGGAAACCCGGAAAATGCGCGCCATAGGCCGAGAGGCAGGGCTCGCCGGGCGGGTGGTTCGCGATGAACCGCTTCGCCGTTGCGTCAAAAAAATCCCTGCCGACCAGCCGGACGGTGACCGGAAAATTGTCGGCGAGCGCGGCGGCGAGACTGATCCGCGTATGGTTTCGATAGATGCGCAGCCGTTCGACCGCTGCCAGGCGATCGGTTTCGACGAACGGCGCGATCGATTCGAGATCGCCGCCCAGCAGCGCCGCCGTAAAGCGGGATTGCAGATCACGCAGCGTCGGCTTCATCGGACTTTCCCCGCGCTTCGTTCAGTATCGCCTGCGCCTTCCGGGATTCGGCGATTAGCGTCTCGAGCGGCGGTATCTCGGCATCCCATTCGATCAATGTCGGAATCGGGCCGAGCCGCGCGACCGCGCTGCGATACAGCGCCCAGACGGCATCGCAGACTTCCGACCCGTGATCGTCGATCCGCAATTCGACCCCGCCGATCGAACGGACGCTGTGGCCGGCCAGATGAATTTCCCCGATCCGGTCGGCCGGCATGGCCGCGATATACGCCGCTTCGTCGATGCCGTGATTGCGCGCGCTCACATAGACATTGTTGAGATCCAGCAACAGACCGCAGCCGCTGCGGCGCGCCGCTTCGGCAATGAAATCGGCCTCGCCCATATCCGAATGCGCGAACTGCAGATAGGTCGAGGGGTTCTCGATCAGGATCGCGCGCGCGAGCACGGCCTGTACGCGATCGATATTGGCGACGAGAGCGCCCAGCGCCTCTTCGGTATAAGGCAGCGGCAAAAGATCGTTCAGATAGGCGCCGTCGGCGATGCTCCACGACACATGCTCGGAGACGAGGCCCGGTTCGATCCGGTCGGTCAGGGCCTTGAGCCGGGCGAGATGCGTCGCATCGATCGGTTCGGCGCCGCCGAGCGAGAGGCCGACGCCATGCAGGCTGACGGGATAGTCGCGGCGCAGATCGGTCAGCAGGTCGAGCGGCGGACCGCCGCGCATGAAATTTTCGCTATGCACTTCGAGCCAGGAAACCGGCGGGCGGGTCTCGGCCATCGCGCGGTGATGCGGATGGCGAAGTCCGATGCCGGCGCGAGCCGGAATCGCGCCCGCCTTCTGATGCATCTCTGTCATCGGCTCAGAGGGTCATGACGGCGTGGTCATGCTTTCGGTTCGAGGCTGCCGCCGGCGATCTTTTCACAGGTGCCGACCGGCACATAGATCCACGCGTCGCCCTGATTGTCCGCCGCCGACGTGCCGGCGCAGGAACTGGTCGCGGTCTGGCAATCGTTCTTGCCTGCGGCCGCGACGCCGAAACATTTCTCGTTGTCCGCCGCTTGCGCGGGCGAGGCGAGCGGCGAGAGGGCCAAAGCGACGGCGATGGCGGTGGCGATCATGAGCTGGGTCTTCATGAGGATGCTCCGTGATGGTTCGGCGGCGCGCCGGCCGATGATCCATCCTAGCCAAAGTAGGGACAGCCGTCGCCGTTTCACGGGGTGGCCGGGCTGCCGATCCCGCCATGTGCTAAGGGGCGGGGATCGTGACCGGTGCCCAGCGCGCATCCGGACCCCCGGTCAGGATTGCTTCGCGCACGTCTGCAAGCGGCGCGGTGTCGTCATAGACGATGGTTCCGTCCTCCTGCATCGAGACGCCGAGTTTCGTCCATAGCGCGGCGAGATCGGGCGGCTCGGCCGGGCCAAGATACTGTGCCGCGAGATCCGCGAGCGTCGCCCCCTCGAGTGCGCCGTCGCAGGTCTCGAGGAAGCGGTCGGTCGTCCAGATTTCCGCAATCGTGCCGCCGCGATCTCGCACCGCGCGCAGGCAATCCTCGACGCCGCCAGGGCACGGATGCTGGAACGGGGCTACCGGGCCACCACCATCGCCGCTATCGCCCGAACTGCCGGCGTGCATGTCGACACCGTGTACGCGCTCATTGGACGCAAGCCGGTGCTGCTTCGCGAGGTCATCGAACAAGCCATCTCCGGGGCAGACAAAGCGATCCCCGCCGACCAACGTGACTATGT
>JBBDWW010000107.1:0-6896 GCA_040902645.1 Dongiaceae bacterium
GACCGGCACCGCGCCGGCCGACTTTTGCGCCGAGCCGAAACCGGCGGGATCGTATTGCTGGACGGGCGGCAGGGAGGTTCCCGATTTTTCCGCCTCCAGTGCCGCGATCTGCTCGCGCCGTTCCGCGACTTCCTGTTCGGCATTCGGAACCAGCGCTTCCTCGCCGACGAACTCCCAGGGAAGCTCGAGGCGGCGGAAGCGTTGCTGTCGGATGATTTCACCCGTGGTCGGATCGTGCCAGACGAACTCCTTGGCTTTCTGGATTTCGTCGATCTGCGCCTCCAGCGCTTCGATCTCGGCATCGATCGCCGCCGGCGAGCGCTGGATATCGCCGAGGCCCGTGTCGTCGCCGACCGGCGCAATCGTCCAGATCGCATCGTCCTGATCGCGCCATTCGCCGAAGATCGACGCCCGGATCCGTTCGAAATCGCGCTTCGTGTAGGTTCGCGCGGGCGTCTCGGCCGGCGCGATCGTGGTCGTCATGCCGCCGGTTTCGGGATCCGCGGCGAACGCGGTCTCGCCGAGAAGCACGGAGTTGAACGGCTTGTCGCCGCCGCTGCCGTCGTCCGCCGCCTCGATCGTGAACTCGCCGCTCTGCGGGTTCCATTCGAGTTCGACGGTTTCGCCACGATCGAGTTCGATGACATGTTGCGTCGCAAGCGATTCGGCCGGCATGAACGCGGCGGCAACCGCCGTGACGGCATCGTTGATGGCGGCCTCGTCGCCGCCAGCGGCCTGGATCCGTTCGGCGATCGCGGCGGCGGCCGCCTCGGAATCGAGGGCCAGAAAGCGATCGAGTTCGGCCCGGTCCGCTTCCGAGGCAAGGTCGAACCCGAGTGCCGTCGCAACCGCTTCGGCCGCACCCGGCACCTGGACCGGCGTGCGCGCCCAGTGACGAATGCCGGCGCGGCGCAACATATCGAGCGCGCGCCTGGCTGCTTCGGCATGTTCGGGGTCCTGCTGCGGATCCTCGAGCACCTTGGCATTATCGCGATAGAGCTGAGCGGCAAGCGAGGCGAGATGCGGGGGAACGCCTTCAGCCTGGGCCGGCGAAAGAAACCCCGGCATGGCGAGCAGGACGAGCGCGAGACAGGTCGCGTGCCGGCGAAGGCGGCGAAGATCCGCTGCAGACCCGACGATCGTCATGGTTTCCCATCCCGGTCGATGCGTACCGGCCGACTATAAGCCCGGAACTGGGACCCTGTCTCCCTGCAACCGACCGGTTAAGTCGGCCTGTACTCCAGCAGCCGCCAGAGGATCGCACGCAGTTCCTTCATCTCGGTTGCGATGTCGGCGTCCTTGCGCACGAGATGGCCGTAGAACACGCCGTCGATGCCGCGCGAGACGAAGATCGCGAGCCGCTCCGGATCCGCGCAGGTGAAGCGCCCGGCCGCAACGCCGCGGCGGATGCAGTCGGCGATTGTGCGCCGTTCGAAATCGTAGAACTGCCGGATCACGCGCTGCACCGAGGGCGAGGCGCGCTTGGGATCGCGGTCGGAATATTCGATCATGATGCGCACGACGCTGCGCAGCGGGCCCGACATCTTGACGTTGGTCTCGAACCAGTCGTTCAGCAGATCGACCGGGTCCTGATGCTGCGCGGTGAGCTGGTTATATTGTTCCATGACGCGGTCGATCGCATGCAGCACGGCCGCGTGAAACAATTTCTCCTTGCTCTCGAAATAATAATAGATCAGCGAATGGGTGACACCGACGCGCCTGGCGATATCCTGCACCGTCACATCGGCGAAGCTGACCGACGAGAAGAGAGCGAGCGCGGTTTCCAGCACTTCTTCGGAGCGAATGCCGTCATTGCGGCGCAGCCGGCTGGCGGCTTCCGCGGCGGACGATTTCGCCGGCCGTGGGGCCACCTTGGCGGCGGGCGATTTCGCCGGCCGGTGGGCCGCCTTGGCAGCTTGCGGTTTCGCCCGCGGGGACGACGCTGCCGCTTTCACTGCTTTTCTGATGGGCAAATCGGGTTCCGTTTCAGTTGCGCAACAACACGAGATCGCCGATGCGGGTTCCCAGCATCGCCCGCGAACCGACCGCAATATCGAGATCGAGCGGCACGCGCGCGAGAATGTCGGTCGCACCGTCCGGACCCGCGCGCAGCCGACAGCGGCGATGCGTACCCTGGAACACGAGCTCGGTCACCTCGCCCTCGCCGAGCCCGACCGATTCGCCAGAGTCGTTTGCGGCGCGATCGGCGGTTGCGTCGCCGACGCGGATTTTCTCGGGACGGATCGAGATATGGACGTTGCTGCCCGGCTCGGCCTGGCCGGCGAGCGCAAGCTGGCCGATCGGCGTATCGACGCGCAGGGTTCCACCGCCTGCACCGACCACGCGGCCGGCGAGGATATTGCTGTCGCCCATGAAGGTCGCGGCGAACAGGGTCGCGGGCCGCAGATAGACACGTTCGGGCGGGCCGTAATCTTCGATCCGGCCACCGTTCACCAGCACGACATTGTCGGCGATGCTCATCGCCTCTTCCTGATCGTGCGTTACATGGACGAAGGTCGCGTGCAGCGTCTTCTGCAGCCGCACGAGTTCGTCCTGCATCTGCTGGCGAATCTTGAGATCGAGCGCACCGAGCGGCTCGTCGAGCAGCAACACCGCCGGCTCGACCACGATCGCGCGGGCGAGCGCAACCCGCTGGCGCTGGCCGCCGGACAGCTCGTGGATCCGCCTTGCGTCATAGCCGGCGAGCCCGACCGTCGCAAGCGCCTGTTCGACCAGGCGCTTGCGGTCGGCGCGACCGACGCCGCGCATCTCGAGGCCGAAGGCGACGTTCTGCGCGACGGTCATATGCGGAAAGAGCGCATAATCCTGGAAGACGGTGACGGTCGGCCGCTGCGCCGGCGGCATATGGGTCACGTCCTTGCCGTCGATCAAAACCGTGCCTTCGGTCGGTTCGGTGAAGCCGCCAAGGATCGAGAGGATCGTCGTCTTGCCGCTGCCCGAGGGGCCGAGCAAAACGAGAAACTCGCCACGACGGATCGAGAGATCGATCCCCTCGACCGCGGTCACCGGCCCATAGCGCTTGGTGATGTTTTTTAGTTCGACCAGGACGTCGTTCAACGCTTCCCCCCGCGCCAGAGCAGCATGGCGATCGCCGCGACGGCGACCGTCGACATTGAAATCGCGAACACGATGGTGCCCGCCGCGTTGACCTCGGGCGACAAGCCGGCGCGCAGCAGCTCAAAAATCATCACCGGAAGCGTCACTTCGAAGCGGCTGAGCAACAAGGCAATGATGAACTCGTCCCAGGACAAGGTGGCTGCAAGACAGAAGGCGGCGAAGATCGCCGGGCGCATGATCGGTATCGCGATCCGCCAGATCACCTGGAGATCGCCGGCGCCAAGATCGTGTGCGGCCTGGTCCATGTTGCGGTGATGATCGCCGAACTGCGAATAGATGATCGCAAAGCAGAGCGGCAGATTGATGATCGTATGACCGATCCCGACCGCGAGCAGCGATTTCGACATGCCGACCATATTGAACACGACCAGCAAACCGAGCCCGATGATGAGATAGGAGACGGTGATCGGCGCCATCAGCAGAAAACGCATTGAACCGGCAAAACGCGGAGGCCGGCGTGCCAGCGAATAGGCGGCGAGGAACCCGAGCAAAGTCGCGGCGAAGGAGGACGACAGCGCGACGATGACCGAATTGCCGAGCGCCGCCATCAGCCGCGGATTGGAGAAGGCGCGCTCGTACCATTCGAGGCTCGGTCCCTCGAAGGGCGGCACCGGCAGCATGCCACGCTGAAACGAGAACAGCACGAGGATCACGACCGGCAGATAGATGAAGCCGAGCATCGCCAGGAGATAGAGTCCGGTCGAGATGTTGCCGAACCAGCGGCGCATCAGAGCCGCTCCATCTTGAGATGCTTCGCCGCCGCGAGATAGACCCCGGTCACGATCAGCATCAGCAGCGTGCCCATGACGGCCGCCATCGGGAAATTCGCGGCGCGGCCGATCTGCAGCATGATCGCCTGCGGCACCAGCACTTCGGCATTGCCGCCGAGAATCTGCGGCGTGATGTAATCGCCAATGGTGATGACGAAGGTGAGGAACGCGCCGACCGCGATACCCGGCATGCTGAGGGGCAAGGTGATGCGCCAGAAAACGCCGAAGCCCGAGGCGCCGAGATCGGAGGCCGCCTTGCGGTAGGACGGGTTGATCTGTACCAGGTTGGCGAAGATCGTGAGCGTCAGCAGCATCGTGAAGAAATGCACGAAGCCGAGCACAGTCGCGGCGCGCGTATAGGCGATCTCGAGCGGCTGGTCGATCAGCCCCATCCCCATCAGCAACTGATTGAGGATGCCGCCTTCGGAGATCACCAGAAGCCAGCTATAGGAGCGCACCACATAGGCGGTCCAGAACGGCAGGACCGTCACCAGCAGCAGGATGCGCTGCAGCGTGCCGGTGACACGATAGGCGAGCACGTAGGCGAGCGGATAGGCGACCAGCACGCTGATCGCGGTGACGAGCACCGTCACCTCGACCGAGTTGACCAGCGCCTGGACCAGAAAATCCTTCTCGAAAAACTTGGCGTAATTGACCAGCGACCAGTCCGCTTCGAGGCCGCCGGTCGTGCGTTGCCAGAAACTGACGCAGATCATCAGGATCAGGGGTGCTGCGAAGAACAAGGCGGTAAAGATCACGGCCGGCCAGGTGAGCCAGCGCACCAACGGCCAGCCGGCACCGGGCGTGAGATCGCGCAGGCCCGATGCGGCGGGTCCGTTTGCGGGCCGGTGGGGGTCGAGCATCTGGGAAGCGATCATGTCCGCTCCTCAATGTCCCGCCGCGCGATCGCCCGTCACATCCGGTTCCTCGCGAGTGTTGCTCGTCTCAGACCGTGACCAGCGTGCGCGGCAGCTTCGACAGAACCTCGAGGCCGTTCTCCGTCACCAGCAGGCTTTCGATGTAGGCGCAGCCGCTGCCGCCCGGCCAGTTGTCCCAGACGTCGAACTGGTTCTCCAGATTGAAGACCATGCCCGGCTTGATCGCGGGATCGCCCATGTCCTTGTAGCGCGTGCTGAGCCAGTAATTGCCGCACCAGTCCGGCGGCACGGCGATTTCCTGGGTGTAGCCGCCGACCCACCACACATATTTTCGAATGCCGGCCTCGTCGGTGTAGCGCTGCGCCACTTCGTCGACCTTGCTCAGCGGATCGCCGAGCTTCACTTTCGAAATGATGGCGTCGATGCAACCGGCCGCCTTGTTCATGAGGTCGGTCCAGCGGGGATCGGGCTTGCCCAGAGAGAAGGTCCGGTTGACGTTCACATGGTAGCGGTCGTAGCAGCCGCAAAAATCGACGAACACCAGTTCGCCCTGCTGAACCTTGCGGCGCGACGGCGGACTGTGATGCGTGCCCGAGCGCGGGCCGGCGCCGAGCATGGTGCGGATGCCGGGATAGCCGCCGCCGAGTTTCATCATGGTGCCCATGATGACAGCCTCGATCTCGGTTTCCATGACACCGGGGCGAATGGCGTCGCGCGCTGCGGCCATCGCCGCATCGCCGATCTCGGCCGCCTTGCGCACATGCTGCACCTCCAAAGGCGACTTCACGGCGCGCTGCCTTTCGACCAGCGTCCAGTGATCCTCGACCGTGGCGCCGCCCGCGCGGAGTCCGTCGGCCAAAGCCGCCATCGTCGAGGCATGCGGCGCATAGCCCCACATTTCGAGGCCGATCTTTCCCTTGGCCAGCCCCTTGTCGGCGATGGCGCGCTTGATAGCAGCGATGGCTTCATCGAGGCTGCCGGAAACAGCGGCGCCATCGACGTAAACGATTTCCCGGATTTCCGGCGTGATGGAAACGATGGTCGTGTGCGCAACGCTGTCGAAGAAGACCGTGTCGTCCGAATCGGCGCGCACCAGAAGTCCGGTCAGGTTCTTCAGGTGGTACCAGATCATGTCGTAGCCGGTGAGCCACGTGATGTTGGCGGGCGCGGTGACGAGAATGGCGTCGAGGCCGGCCGCCTGAAGTGCCGCGCGCACGCGCCGGCGCCGGTCCGCGTATTCGGCCGCCGGAAACGGCTGCGGCCAGGTAACCTGTTCACGAATGAATTGCTTCACGGATTCCCCCTGGTATGAACCGACGGTCGTCAGATGTCCGATGCCCGACCGGCAGACCCGGCGCCGCCGCGAAACGATGTCCGCAGCGGCGCCTGGCCCGTCAATGCGGGCAACCGATTCTGTCGATCAACTCTGCCGTCAACTCTGAAGGAATTCGGTCCAAAGATCGAGCATCTCGGCATCCATCTCGGCGTCGGGGAAGACCGCGACGACCGACTTGTCGAGATAGGCCTCCTGCTGGTCCCAGCGCAGGATCGTTTTCGCGTCGTCGGGCACCTCGGCCTTCGAATTGGCCGGCATCGCCCAATAACAGTCCGAAGTTGCGAGCGCGCCCTGCCCGGCCGGGCTCATCGTGTATTTGACGAACTCGGCTGCGAGATCCTTGCGCTCGCTCGATGCGACGATGCACAGGCCCTGGTTCCAGATCAGCCCGCCGGCGTCCGAAATGACCCAGTCGAGATGCGGATTGCTGGGAATGAGGTTCGACACCGCGAACTCGGCACCGCCGACGATGACGTCGACATCGCCGGTCACCAGCGCGTTCTGCACGCTGACGATGTCGCCGACCATCTTCACGTTCGGCTTCATCGCGAGCAGCTTCTCGCGGATCTGGGCGAGCTTGTCGCTGTCGATCTCGGTCGGCAGCCAGCCCATCTGCCGGCCGATCATCTGGATCACCGGGAAGTAGTAATCGTAGACGCCGATGCGGCCGGAATATTTATCCATCCAGCCGATCTCGCCGCTGGCGGCATCCGCCGGATCGACATTGTTCTTGTTGTAGCAGAAGCCGTAATAGCCGAACTTTTCCGGCACGGC
>JBBDWW010000108.1:0-6872 GCA_040902645.1 Dongiaceae bacterium
CCCGATCCGCTGATCCTGATCGGCCGCGACCGGCGCATCGTGCGCGCCAATCCGGCCGCGACCGCGTTCTTCGGCGCGCTGCCGCCGGGGCGCGAGCTGATTGCCGTCTTACGCAATCCGGCCCTGATCGAAGCGGTGGATGCGGCACTCGCCGGAACAGCTGGCAGTGCCGGCAGTCGCGTCGTCGAGTTCGTGCAGCCGGCGCCGGTCGAACGCATCCTGAGCGCGCGCATCGCGCCACTGCCGGAGCCGGCGGCCGACGGCACGATAGTCATCGTATCGTTGCACGACATCACGCCGATCCGTCGCGCCGAGCAATTGCGCGCCGATTTCGTCGCCAATGCCAGCCACGAATTGCGCACGCCTTTGTCGACCCTGGTTGGTTTCATCGAAACGCTGCGCGGCCCGGCAAGCGACGACGAAGAGGCACGCGGGCGCTTTCTCACGATCATGCATGAACAGGCGAACCGCATGGCACGGCTGGTCGCGGACCTGCTGTCGCTGTCGCGCATCGAACTCAACGAACATAGCGCGCCGACCGGGCGGGTCGATGTGGCGGCGCTGCTCGGCAATGTCGTCGATGCGCTGGCACTGAAGGCCGAACAGTGCGGCATGCGGATCGAACTCGGTTCGGCCGGCGACGCGCGAGCTGCGGGCGACCTTGCTGCGCTGCCGCCGATCGTCGGCGATGCCGACGAACTCGCGCAGGTGTTCCAGAACCTGATCGACAACGCGATCAAATATGGCCGGGCCGGCACGCCGATCCGGGTCAGTGCAGCGCTCGTGACAGGACCGGTCACGGGCACGGGTGCCGGCGGCACAAGGTCGGCCCCGGGCATCACCCGCCCCGGCCGGCCACCGGGCCGGCAGATCGCGATCGCCGTCGCCGACCAGGGCGAGGGCATCCCCCGCGAGCATCTGCCGCGCCTCACCGAGCGGTTCTACCGGGTCGATGCCGCCCGTTCCCGCGATCTGGGCGGTACCGGCCTGGGTCTCGCCATCGTGAAACATATCGTCAGCCGCCACCGGGGCCGGCTCGAGATCGAGAGCGAGGCGGGAAAAGGAAGCGTTTTCAAAATCTTGCTGCCGGCCGCCAACTGAAGGCGCCGGCAGGTCGCCCTTGGGCGTCATCCCGTGAACATCGTCATTTAACTGTAATAATTCCGTAGTAAATAGATCGCGTTCCGCCACTAGGGTCGCCCTTGGCGGGGCGGGGCTCCGCCAGGGGATGGCCGATGGAAGGCCGCCCCTCCCGATCGTCGCTATGTCGCTATGGAGTACCGCTCATGAAAAAGACATTCGGCATTTCCGCCATCGCCTGCGTCCTCGCGCTGACCGCGGCGACGGCGGCCGAGGCGCGTGACCAGATCCGCATCGTCGGATCCTCGACCGTGTTTCCGTTCTCGACCGCGGTCGCCGAGCAGTTCGGCAAGACCAGCGATTTCGCAACGCCGGTTGTCGAATCGACCGGCACCGGTGGCGGCTTCAAATTGTTCTGCGCCGGCGTCGGCGTCGATCATCCGGACATCTCCAACGCTTCGCGCGCGATCAAGGATTCGGAAATCGAAAACTGCGCGGCGAATGGCGTCACCGAAATCACCGAAGTGAAGATCGGCTATGACGGCATCGTGCTCGCCAATTCGAAGGCGACCGATCAGCTCGATCTGACCCGCGAACAGATCTTCCTCGCACTTGCCAAGACCGTGCCGCAGAACGGCACGCTGGTGCCGAACCCGTACGTGAACTGGTCGGACATCGATGCCTCGCTGCCGAATACCAAGATCGAAGTGCTGGGCCCGCCGCCCACGTCGGGCACGCGCGATGCCTTCGTCGAACTGGTGATGGAACATGCCTGCGGTTCGTTCGCCGAGATCGAAGCGCTTGAGGGCGATGCCAAGAAGGCCGCCTGCCTCACCATGCGCGAAGACGGTGTCTTCGTCGAAGCCGGCGAGAACGACAATCTGATCGTGCAGAAGCTCGACGCCAATCCGACCGCTCTCGGCATCTTCGGCTTCAGCTTCCTCGATCAGAACAGCGACAAGATCCAGGGTTCGATGATCGAAGGCGTGGCGCCCGAGTTCGACGCCATTTCCGACGGTTCCTATCCGGTGTCGCGTTCGCTGTTCTTCTATGTGAAGAACGCGCATGTCGGCGTCGTTCCCGGCATCGAGGAGTTCGTCGAAGAGTTCGTCAGCGACGATGCCAGCGGCGAAGACGGTTATCTCGCCGACAAGGGCCTGATCCCGCTGACGGAAGACGAACATGAGGCGGTCATGGAGACCGCGACCAGCCTGACACCGATGGGAAGCTAAGGGCCATCCAATGACGGTGGCCGGTTCGCGAGAATTGCGGACCGGCCACCGGTTTTTCGACCAACCGACCGTTCGTTCGCATAACGATAGACGCCAGGACATATGCAGAGCTTCGTCATCCTCGCCGCCATCGTGATCCTCGCCTTCGTCGGATTCTGGATGGGCAATCGCCGCGCCATTGCACAGGCGGGCGGGTGGGCGACAAGGCTCCATTCCTTGCCCTTCTATCACGGCTTCTACGTCGCACTCTGGTGCGGCGTGCCCGGGCTCGTACTGTTCCTGCTGTGGCTGGTTGCCGGCCCGCAGATCCTCGAAGCGATCGTTTTGGCGGGCCTGCCGCCCGAATACAGCAACCTGCCTTCGGCGGAACTCGGCCTTCTGAAAAACGAAATCCGTAATCTCGCCAATGGCGATGCGATCGGCACGACCGCCAACGCGGCATCGCAGGCCGCCGCAGAGCAGCTCGTCTCGCTCCGGCGTATCGCCTATGCCGGGCTGGTCGTCGCCGTTCTGGCGATCGCCGTCGCCGGCCTTGCCTTTGCGCGCGGGCGCATAGCAACCGCGTTTCGCGCCCGCAACGCGGTCGAGCGCGCGATCATGGCCATGCTCATCATCTGCTCGACTTTGTCGGTGCTGACGACGCTCGGCATCGTGCTGTCGCTTTTGTTCGAATCGCTGCGCTTCTTCGAGCGCGTGCCGGTGACCGAGTTCCTGTTCGGCCTGCAATGGAGCCCGCAAACGGCGATCCGCGACGACCAGGCCGGATCGTCCGGCGCCTTCGGCGCCGTGCCCTTGTTCGTCGGCACACTTCTCATCACCATGATCGCCATGGCGGTTGCCGTGCCGATCGGCCTTCTCTCTGCGATCTACATGGCCGATTACGCGACGCCACGCGTGCGCGCGATTGCGAAGCCAATGCTCGAAGTGCTGGCCGGCATTCCGACCGTGGTCTACGGCTTTTTCGCCGCGCTCACGATTGCGCCGTTCCTGCGCGAATCGGGCACCTTCCTCGGCCTCGACGTCGCCTCCGAAAGCGCGCTCGCCGCCGGCCTCGTCATGGGCATCATGATCATCCCCTTCGTGTCGTCGCTTTCCGACGACGTAATGAACGCGGTGCCGCAATCGCTGCGCGATGCATCGTTCGCGCTGGGCGCCACCAAATCCGAAACGATCCGCCAGGTCGTGTTCCCGGCGGCACTTCCCGGCATTGTCGGCGCCGTGTTGCTCGCGATCAGCCGCGCGGTGGGCGAGACCATGATCGTGGTCATGGCGGCCGGTCTCTCGGCCAATCTGACCGTCAATCCGCTGGAGGCGGTCTCGACCGTCACCGTGCAGATCGTGACCCTTCTGGTCGGCGACCAGGAGTTCGACAGCGCGAAGACGCTCGCCGCCTTCGCCCTCGGGCTGGTGCTGTTCATCGCGACCCTGTGTCTCAACATCGTGGCGCTGCGCGTCGTGCGCAAATACCGGGAAAAATATGACTGACATGGCGATCCAGCGGCCGGCCGCGATTCACCGCCCCGATCTGTCGACTGCGCGGCTGCGTCGCCGCTACGCGGCCGAACGGCGCTTCAAGATCTATGGCATCGCGGCGTTGGCGATCGCCGGGCTGATGCTGGCGCTGCTGCTGACGACCATCGTTTCCAAGGGATACACGGCGTTCTGGCGCACCGAAATCACGCTCAGCGTCTATCTCGATCCGGCCGAGCTCGATCCCGATGCAACCGGCGATCCGGCGGTCATCGAGGACGCCAATTTCGGCGGCATGATCAAGGATTCCATTCAAGCGATGTTCCCCGATGTCGAGGAACGCAACGACCGCCGCGCGCTCACCAAGCTGGTCAGCTCGGGTGCCGACCTCGCGTTGCGTCGCTATGTGCTCGCGCATCCCGAACAGATCGGCGAGACGATCGATCTAGCCGTCGCTTCGTCGGACGACATCGACATGCTGGAAAAGGGTTTCATCTCGCGCGACGTGCCGGAAACCGACCGGCAGGTGGACGACAAGCAGATCGCCTGGCTCGACGCGCTGGCGGCACAGGGTCGCGTGCATGCCGCATTCAACACGGCTTTCTTCACGGCCGGCGACAGCCGCGAACCCGAACAGGCGGGCGTGCTGGGCGCCGTCGTCGGCTCGCTCTATGCGATGATGGTCACCTTGCTGCTCTCCTTCCCGCTCGCGGTCGCAACCGCGATCTATCTCGAGGAGTTCGCGGCAAAGAATCGCTGGACCGACCTGATCGAAGTGAACATCAACAATCTGGCCGCCGTGCCGTCGATCGTGTTCGGCCTGCTCGGGCTTGCAATCTTCCTCGGATTCTTCGGCCTGCCGCGTTCGGCGCCTCTGGTCGGCGGCATGGTGCTGGCCTTGATGACATTGCCGATCATCATCATCGCGACGCGCGCCGCGTTGAAAGCGGTGCCGCCCTCGATCCGCGAGGCGGCTTACGGGATCGGCGCCTCGCCGTTGCAGGTGGTGATGCACCATGTTCTGCCTCTGGCGATGCCCGGCATCCTGACCGGCACGATCATCGGCATGGCGCATGCGCTCGGCGAAACGGCGCCGCTTTTGATGATCGGCATGGTCGCCTTCATCGTCGACATCCCCGGCGGGCCGACGGATCCGGCCACCGTGCTGCCGGTGCAGATTTTCCTCTGGGCGGACAGTCCCGAGCGCGGTTTCGTCGAGAAGACCTCGGCCGCGATCATGGTGCTGCTCGCCTTCCTCACCTTGATGAATGCCGCGGCGATCCTGTTGCGCCGCCGCTTCGAACGCCGCTGGTAGGAGCGATTTGATGGCAAGTGTTGGAATGACCGCACCCGTGGTGAACGAACGGGCGGCCTCGCGCGTGGCCCCTGGTACGAACCAGCCCTACAAGATGACCTCGCGCGACGTGAACGTCTTTTATGGCGACAAGCAGGCGCTCAACAATGTCGATCTCGACATTCCAGCAAACCGGGTGACGGCGCTGATCGGCCCGTCCGGTTGCGGCAAGTCGACCTATTTGCGCTGCCTCAACCGCATGAATGACGTCATCGAGATCTGCCGCGTCTCGGGCGAGATCCGGCTCGATGGCGAGAATATCTACGACCCCTCGCTCGATGTGGTCGCGCTGCGCGCGCGCGTCGGCATGGTGTTCCAGAAGCCGAATCCGTTTCCGAAATCGATCTATGATAATGTTGCCTACGGCCCGCGCATTCACGGCATGGGCGCCGGCAAGGCCGAGCTCGACGAGATCGTCGAGCATGCACTCCGCCGCGCCGGTCTCTGGGCCGAGGTGAAGGACCGGATCGGCGATCCCGGCACGAGCCTCTCCGGCGGCCAGCAGCAGCGTCTTTGCATCGCGCGCGCGATTGCGGTCAGCCCCGAAGTGATCCTGATGGACGAGCCCTGCTCGGCGCTCGATCCGATCGCAACCGCGCGCATCGAAGAATTGATGGACGAGCTCAAGCAGAACTTCACGATCGTGATCGTGACCCATTCGATGCAACAGGCGGCGCGCGTCTCGCAGCGCACCGCCTTCTTCCATCTCGGCGTTCTGGTCGAAGAGGGCGAAACCACGATGATCTTTACCTCGCCGCGCGATCAGCGCACGCAGGACTACATCACCGGCCGCTTCGGCTGAGCATCAGGACAGGATCGGACACGCCATGAGCACCGCATCGGACCATATCGTCAAATCCTTCGACGAGGAGCTGAAGCAGCTCTCCGACATCGTGATCCAGATGGGCGGTCTCGCCGAATCGCAGTTGCAGATCGCGGTCGATGCGTTGACCAAGCGCGACCCGGAAATGGGCGGCGAGGTGGTGCGCGCCGATGCGCGCATCGACGAGCTCGAACAGCGGATCGGGCTGCTTGTCGTAAAAACCCTGGCCCTGCGCCAACCGATGGCGCGCGATCTGCGCCATGTCGTCGCCTCGCTCAAGATCGCAAGCGATCTCGAGCGCATGGGCGACTATGCGGCCAATGTCGGCAAACGCTCGATCGCGCTTTCGCAGATGCAGCCGCTGAAGCCGATGAATGCCATTCCGCGTATGGCAAAACTGGTTCTGGCCATCATCAAGGATGTGATCGACGCCTATATCGAACTCGATGCGGAAAAGGCGATCGATGTCTGGAATCGCGACGAGGAGGTGGACGAGATGTACACCAGCCTCTTCCGCGAATTGCTGACCTATATGATGGAAGACCCGCGCAATATCACCGGCTGTACACATCTGCTGTTCATCGCAAAGAACATCGAGCGGATCGGCGACCATGCGACCAACATCGCCGAGACCGTGCATTTCCTGGTGGTCGGGCGCGACATCGAGGCCGTCCGGCCGAAGGGCGACACGTCGAGCTTCGCCGTGATGACGCCGCCGGACGACAAGCACGGGGATGGCGAAGACGACGACAGCGGGGCGAAATCATGAATGCCGCCCCGCTCATCCTTGTCGTCGAGGACGAGACCGCGCTCGTTACCTTGCTGCGCTACAATCTGGAGCGCGAAGGGTTCGAGGTGATCGAGGCGAAGGACGGCGAGGAGGCGCTGCTGCTCGCGCGCGAGCGCAAGCCCG
>JBBDWW010000109.1:0-2572 GCA_040902645.1 Dongiaceae bacterium
GGAATGGCGGGTGTAGCTCAGGTGGTTAGAGCGCCAGATTGTGGATCTGGATGTCACGGGTTCAAGTCCCGTCACTCGCCCCATTCCCCTCAACGTCCGAAAATCCCCAAGCTTTTCCGAATCCCTCGCCACGATTAGGCTCGCGGGTTATGTCCGAGCGCGACCTCATTGCGGCCAACGACGCTTTCTATAAGGCGTTCGCCGCCCATGATGCCGCCGCCATGGAGGCCCTCTGGTCATCGGAGGGGCCGATCGCCTGCATCCATCCGGGCTGGGGGGCGCTGAACGAGCGTCGCCGGATCCTCGAAAGCTGGCGGGCGATCTTCGACAGCCCGCAGGCGCCGAGCATCGTCTGTCTCGCGCCCAACGCCTTTCTCTTCGGAGAGGTCGGGTTCGTCATCTGCTTCGAACAGATCGGCGAGACCTGCCTGATTGCGACCAATGTCTTCGCCCGCCGCGACGGCGCCTGGAAGATGGTGCATCATCAGGCCGGCCCGACCTCGACGCGGCCCGAGACCGCCGCGACCGGGGCTGAGCGACTTCATTAAGAGATGCGAAAAAGGCAAGGCTTTAAAATGAGATACCCGGGTTTTTTAAGAACATTTCTGATCGGTTTCGGGCTGCTGCTGGCAAGCCCGGCGGTGCAGGCGCAGTCCTATGAGGACGGTCTGATCGCCTTCGATCGCGCCGAATATCCGCGCGCGGCGGTGATCTGGGAGCCGCTGGCGGCTGCCGGCAATGCCCGCGCCCAGCATGCGCTCGGCATGCTTTACGAGAGTGGGCAGGGCGTGCCCGCCCAGGATTTCACGCGTGCGGCCGAGCTCTATCGTGCATCGGCGAACCAGGGCGAAACCGCCGCGATGAACAATCTCGCGCTCATGTATGCCGACGGGCGCGGTGTCACCAAGGATGTCGGCGAGGCCTATCGGCTCTGGCTGGTTGCGGCGAAAGCGGGTCATCCGATGGCCCAGTTCAACCTCGCGCTGCTGTTCTTCCGCGGCGAAGGTATACCAGCGCCGGACTATAACGAGGCCGCCTGGTGGTTCGCCGAAGCCGCCAATAACGGCTCGATCGATGCGCAATTTGCGCTGGGCGAGCTCTATTCGCGCGGCATGGGTGTGCCGCAGAGCAACGACGAAGCGCACCGCTGGTATACCATCGCGGCGGGCTCGGGCCACGGGCTCGCCCAGCGCCGCCTCGATGAGATGGATGCGGCCTCCGATGACGCGGCAAGCGCGTCCGAAATGCCTTCAACGGTCACCGAAACGACCGCTGCATCGACCGAAACGACGCCGACTGCGGTTGAAACCGCTACTGAATCCGCGCCTGAAGAAGAGGTCGAGATCCTCGTCGTCGAACCGACTGAAGAACCCGCCGTCGAACCGGAACTCGAACCGGAAATCGCGGAGCCCGAACCGGCATTTGTCGAACCCGAAGTGACGAGCGAGCCGCTCGCCAGCAGCGAATGGGCCGACCCCAACGCCGAAACCGCCGAGGAAGATGCCGCCGCGATCGACGAGGCTGCCGCTGCGGATGAAGCGGCAACGGACGAAGCGACCGATGAAACTGTGACACAGCAATCGGCGCTGCCCGACATTCCGCCGCCGAGCGATGCGCCGGCGACGGACACCGGCGAGATCCCGAGCGGCGTATTCGTTCTGTTGGGGCGCGCGCCGACCCCCGTCCAGGCCGAACAGGCCTGGTCGATCCTCAAGGTTGCGTTCCCGAACGAGTTGGGGCCGGTCAGCCCGCGCATGGTGCAGAGCGCCGATGGCAAATTCCTTATTCTCGGCGGGCCGCTTGCCTCGGTGGCCGATGCCGACGCCCTGTGCGCGCGGCTGCGCCAACGTGCGGAATCGATTCAATGTCAGTCTGTAACGAATTGATCTAAGGACATTCTAGTGCCGAGAGATTTGCGGGCGGCCTTGGCTGCCGGGCGCGGCGTCTATGGCAGTTTCCTCAACGCCGGTAGCCTGGTCGTCGCCGATCTGCTGGCCGCGTGCGGTTACGACTGTCTAATGATCGACGGCGAGCACAGCCCCGTCGGGTTCGAGACCGCGCAGGCAATGGCTATGGCGATCCAGGGCCGGGGAGCGGCGGCGCTGATGCGGATCGCGGCCAACGACCCGGTCTTGGTCAAACGTGCGCTCGATATCGGCATCGACGGTATCATGATCCCGGTGATCTCGAGCCGGGCCGAAGCCGAGACGGCGGTCCGGGCGTTCCGCTTCCCGCCCGAAGGCATCCGCGGCGTCGCGGTGCCGGTCGTGCGCGCGTCGGACTATGGCGTCCATACCGAGGCATATCTCGCCGAAGGCCGTCACAAAACCCTGCTGATCTGCCAGATCGAGACCCGCGCTGCGGTCGAAGCGATCGAGGAGATCGTTGCGGTCGACGGCATCGACATGCTGTTCGTCGGCCCGTACGACCTCTCCGCCAATCTTGGCCATCTGGGCCAGCCCGATCATTCCGAGGCGCGTGCGGCGATCGCCCATATCGAGCAGGTTGCCAAGCGCGCCGGCCGCTGGCTCGGCACGATCGAGACGGCCGCGCGGCCCGCGCCCCCCCTGTT
>JBBDWW010000109.1:2582-6867 GCA_040902645.1 Dongiaceae bacterium
CCGCCGCGGGCTGATCGGGATAGCGACGATGGCATCGGGCCGGCGGCTGCCATCCACGGCTGAGACGCGGCCAGCCGCCTTCAACGATCATGCGGTTCTGAGCACGGCCGAAATGGCCGAAGCCGACCGGCTCGTGATCGCCGGCGGCAAGCCCGGCATCGCGCTCATGGAGGCGGCGGGAGCCCGGGTCACAGCTGCGATCATGCGGCGCTGGTCGCCGCGGCCGGTCGTGGTGCTGTGCGGGCCCGGCAATAATGGCGGCGACGGTTTCGTGGTCGCCCGCCTGCTGCAGGCGCAGGGCTGGCCGGTCCGACTGATCCGCCTCGATGGGCGTACCGGAACGCGCGGCGATGCGGCCAAGGCTGCGGCCGCGTGGCAGGGGGCCGAGGCGCCAGCCGATCCAGGCTCGCTCGATAATGCGGCGCTCGTCGTCGATGCGCTGTTCGGGGCCGGCCTCGACCGGCCGCTCGATGGCGCGGCGCGGGCGCTGATCGAAGGAGTCATGTCGCGTGGGCTCGATTGTGCGGCGATCGACATCCCGAGTGGTATTTCCGGCGATGACGGGCGGGTGCTGGGCGTTGCCGCGCGCTGCCAGCTCACGGTCACGTTCTTCCGGCCAAAGCCCGGTCATTTCCTCGATCCGGGCCGATCCTTATGCGGCCGGCTCGAAATCGCCGATATCGGTCTTCCCGTGTCGGCTCTGACCGAAATCGCACCGAAGACCGCGCTGAACGCGCCGGGGCTATGGCTCGAGCGGTTTCCGTTTCCCGCTGCCGCCGATCATAAATACACGCGCGGCCATGCGGTCGTGCTCGGCGGCGCAACCATGACCGGTGCGGCGCGACTGGCGGCTCACGCGGCGCGACGGGTCGGTGCCGGGCTGCTGACGATCGCGAGCCCGCCCGAGGCGGTGCCGATCTATGCCGCCGACCAGCCCGGTGCGATCATGCGCGCCATGCCCGACGATGCGGCATTCGAGCGGCTGGTCGGCGACCCGCGGGTTACGGCTGTCCTGCTGGGACCGGGTGCCGGGCTCGACGATGCCGTGCGGCGGCGCTGCCTGATCGCGCGGGGAGTGGGTAAGCCCTGCGTCTTCGATGCCGATGCACTGACCCTGTTTGCCGAAATGCCGGATGCGCTGTTCAACCGGCTCGATCCACGCTGCCTGCTGACGCCGCATGAGGGGGAGTTCGCGCGGCTGTTTCCCGATCTGACGGGCGACCGGCTAAGCCGTGCCCGGGCGGCTGCGGCGCGCAGTAACGCAATGCTGCTTCTCAAGGGCGCCGATACCGTTATCGCGGCACCGGATGGAACCGCGATCCTGAGCCCGCTCGGCCCCCCGACGCTCGCGACCGGCGGCAGCGGCGATGTTCTCGCCGGCCTCGCGCTGGGACTGATGACGCAGGGCATGAATGCGCTCTGGGCGGCGGCGGCGGCCTGCTGGTTCCAAGCTGAAGCGGCGCGTGCCCATGGACCGGGTCTGATCGCCGAAGATCTCGCCCGGGCGGTGCCTGAATCCGTGCGGCATCTTGCGCGGCTCGGCGGCCGGCCGATATAGGCAGCGAGCGGCGGGGCCAGCCGGATTTCAGTTGTATCGTGGGGTTCGGTACGTTACATGGCCCGGTCCGGGCGCGGGCTCGGCGTCCGGTGTGGCGGCAGCGGGCGTGGCGGAACTGGTAGACGCGCCAGATTTAGGTTCTGGTGACGCAAGTCGTGGGGGTTCAAGTCCCTCCGCCCGCACCAGGTCTGCGATTGTCGCTCACCCTTTGCTTCCCGACGCAGGAACCGCCGCTGAAGCGCGGCCATAGGCCAGATCGCCACGGAACGATGGACATGCAGGTAACCGAAACGAACAACCAGGGTCTGCGGCGCGATTACAAAATCGTGGTGCCGGCTTCACAACTACAGACCGAGATCGCCTCAGAGCTCGCCGAGATGGGCAAGAGTGCGAAGATTCCGGGGTTCCGTCCGGGCAAGATTCCGATGCCGGTGCTCAAGCAGCGCTTCCTCGGCAATATCATGCCGCGGGTCGTCGAGCGCGCAGTCACCGACAGCTCCTCGAAGGTGATGAACGAGCGTGGTTTGCGCGCCGCCGGGCAGCCGAAGATCGAGATCGTCTCGTTCCCCGAAGAAGGCGACCTCGAATACACGATGAGCGTCGATCTGTTTCCCGAGATTCAGCCGGTCGATTTCAAGTCGATCGCGCTCGAGCGCATCGCGGTCGACGTACCCGACGAAGATATCGAGGAAGAGCTGAAGCGCATGGCATCGCGTCAGCGCAATTCCGAGCCGATCGCAACGCCGCGCCCGGCCCAGAAGGACGATGTCGTGGTGATCGATTTCGTCGGCAAGCTCGATGGCGAACTCTTCGATGGTGGCAGCGCGACCGACCATCATCTGGCGCTCGGCTCGGGCAGCTTCATCCCGGGTTTCGAGGAACAGCTGGTCGGCAAGAACGCGGCTGAGCAGACGCTCGTCGAGGTGACGTTCCCGGACGAGTATCCGGCAGAGCATCTCAAGGGCAAGTCGGTCCAGTTTGACGTGACAATCAAGGAGATCCGCGAACCGAAACCGGTCGAGGTGAACGAGGATTTCGCCAAGGCGTTTGGCCAGGAATCGCTGGATGCAATGCGCAAGACCGTGCGCGAGCATATGGGGCAGGAATATCGTTCGCTGACCCGCTCGCGGATGAAGCGTCAGCTCCTCGATCAGCTCGCCGAGAAGCATAGCTTCGAGCTGCCGGCTGGCCTGGTCGACGCCGAGTTCGAGGCGATCTGGCGGCAGATCGAAGCCGACCAGAAGGCCGGGCGTCTCGACGCCGACGACAAGGACAAGCCCGAGGAACAGCTCCGTAAGGAGTATCGCGATATTGCCGAGCGACGGGTAAAGCTCGGCCTGCTCCTTTCAGAAGTGGGTCGGGTGAACAATATAGAGGTATCGCAGGAGGACCTGACCCGCGCCGTCATGGCCGAGGCAAGGCAGTATCCCGGACAGGAAAAGCAGGTTGTGGAGTATTATCAGCGCCAGCCGCAGGCGCTGGCGCAGCTTCACGCGCCGATCTTCGAAGACAAGGTCGTGGACTACATCATCGAGCTGGCCGACGTGAAGGAACGCAAGCTGTCACCGAAAGAGCTGGTGGCGGAATTCGGAGCCGAACCGAAGGAAGAGGGTGGCGAGAGCGCCGGCGCGTAACGCCGCGAGGCTTCGCACCCGACAAGACGGACGAAAGGCTGGAAGGAACGAGCGATGAGAGACCCGGTCGAACATTATTACAACGCGCTGATCCCGATGGTGGTCGAGCAGACCAACCGCGGCGAACGCGCCTACGACATCTACTCGCGTCTCCTCAAGGAGCGGATCATCTTCATGGTCGGGCCGGTCAACGATCCGATCTCCAGCCTGGTCTGCGCGCAGCTTCTGTTTCTCGAAGCCGAGAATCCGAAGAAGGACATATCCATCTATATCAACTCGCCCGGCGGCGTGGTCAGCTCCGGTCTCGCGATGTACGACACCATGCAGTATATCCGGCCGGACATCTCGACCGTCTGCATCGGCATGGCCGCTTCGATGGGTTCGCTGCTGCTGACGGCCGGCGCGAAGGGCAAGCGTTTCAGCCTGCCGAACTCGCGAATCATGATCCACCAGCCTTCCGGCGGCTATCAGGGCCAGGCAACCGACATCGAAATCCATGCGCGCGAGGTCCTGGCGATCAAGGCGCGGCTGCATCAGATGTACTGCCGCCACACCGGCCAGCCGCTCTCCGTTGTCGAGGAGTCGATGGAGCGCGATAACTTCATGACGCCGCAGCGCGCCAAGGAGTTTGGACTGATCGACGAGGTCGTTTCCGAGCGTCCCGACGTCGAGTCGCAGGCTGCCGCGTCTGCGTAAAGACCATTGTCACTACCCGGGAATGGCGGCTTACCGGGCTACTAGGCCATTGTGCGCCGCCCGAGGCTATGCGTAACATGAATGCCACAGGGATGAATCGTCCACGGAACGCCTCCCGATGAACAAGTCCGGCAGCAGCGACAGCAAGAACACCCTCTACTGCTCCTTCTGCGGAAAGAGCCAGCATGAGGTGCGCAAGCTTATCGCGGGTCCCACCGTATTCATCTGCGATGAATGCGTCGAACTGTGCATGGACATTATCCGCGAGGAACATAAGAGCGCGCTGGTCAAGTCGCGCGACGGCGTGCCGACCCCGCGCGACATCTGCAAGGTGCTGGACGATTACGTGATCGGACAGGACCATGCGAAGCGCGTCCTCTCGGTCGCGGTCCACAAC
>JBBDWW010000110.1:0-4615 GCA_040902645.1 Dongiaceae bacterium
GAGGCAGTAATCGACGAACTTCTTCGCGGCATCCACTTTGGTCGTGCCTTCGCAGATCGTGATCAGCTCGCCCCAGAGATAGCCGCCTTCTTTCGGAATGGCCGTTGCGACCGGCACACCCTGATCGACGAGAATCTGAGTCGCCCAGTCGCCGCCGCCCGGCTGCAACCAGATCGACCCGTTGGCAAACCCGGAGAACAGGCCGGCATATTCGAGGAAGCCACTGAACTGCGGACGAACCTCCTGAAGCGTGCCGCGCAGCCGCTCGAACTCCTCGTCGGTGATGATGTACGGGTTGCGTCCGTCGGCCGGCGCGTTGCCCGAGAGGATGCTGAGGCTGCCCAGCGCATTGCCCCACCAGTCGTTCGACGCAACCTTGCCGGTCAGACGCGGGTCACGAATGATCTCGTAGGACGCCAGATCTTCCTCGGACAATTTGTCGGTGCGATAGCTGAGCCCGTTGAAGCCGAACTCGTACAGGATCGCGTGATACTTGCCGTCGACGTTCCAGCCGATATCCTGCTTGAATTCCGGCAGATATTCGTTCCAGCCGGCATATTCTTCCGGATCGAGTTCCATCAACGTACCCGACGCGACGAACTCCGGCACGAACTCGCCCGACACGGATGCGATGTCGTAGAGCCCGGGGTTCTGCGTGAGCTCGACCAGACCCAGATCGCCGGCCGCATACTCCTTCGCCCGGATCGTGATGCCGGTTGCTTCCTGGAACGCGTCGATGACATAGGGATCGCTATGACCGGCCCAAGTCAGCCAGTTCAGTGTCGTGTCTTCCGCCCGGGTGAACACGCTTGGCGCAACTGACGCGACCGCGGCAAGGCCCAGCGTCGCAGCGCCGCCCTTCAGAACGGACCGACGGTTCGCCTTCAGCAATGTCGTTTGATCCGCTACGGCCGCCTTGGGTGTCCGGCGCCGGCTGACCCGGTTGGACAATGACTTCCTCTTCCCGCTCATCGAACTAACGCCTCCCTCGTTTCTCTGGTTGTTCTCTTCGTTCGACCCCGTTTCGCGCTGTCCCCGGCGCCGGTGCCTGACATTCCGGTTTCGTGGCCGGCGTCTTTTTTCACTCTTTTTAAGTTTATATTTATTATTTAATACAATTTCACTGTGGAGAACGGGCCATGTATCATATATTTCAGATTGCCGACCAATTGGTTGCGGGACAGTTGGGAGCCAAATCCGACCAGGGGCAAAGGAGTTTTTTTGAGCCCGGTTACGAGAAATTTTGGATATCCGAGGCGGCGGCGCTTTTAACTAGATGCAGCTCCGCAGGTTTCCAGAACCGGCCATGTCGACAGCGGAGGTGACTCGCCATGCATTCCGTCAGGCGACTGCCATCCTTGAACGCCATCAAGACGTTCGAAGTCGTCGCACGCCACCTGCATATGGGACATGCGGCGGCGGAACTGCATGTCACGGACGGCGCCGTCAGCCATCAGGTGCGCTCCCTGGAATCGGAACTCGGCGTGCAGCTGTTTCGGCGCGGCCGCTCGACATTAACCCTCACGCGCGAGGGCGCGCGTTTGTCGCCACTCGTCCGGCGCGCCTTCGAATTGCTGAACTACGCGGTCCAGGGCGCCGAACTGCAGGCGATGGAAACCGAACTGACCATCGCCTGCGAACCGGCAATGGCCGCGAAATGGCTGGCGCCGCGCCTCGGCAATTTTCTCGCCACCTATCCCGACCTGCATGTCAGCCTGCAACCGTTATGGGACACGAACGCGCTGCTGCGCGGCGAGGTCGATGCGATGATCTGCTATGGCTCGATCGATCAGCCAGGCTACCGCTCCGAACTTCTTGCCCAACTCCATTTCTTTCCGGTGATGAGCCCGAGCCTGCAGGGAGGTCCCGACCCGGTCCGCACGCCGCGCGATCTGATCCGCCATACCCTCCTTTACGAACATGACGGCGCAGACTGGCAGCAATGGCTGATCGCCAACGGCATCGATGCCGCCCAGGCGCGCGGCGTCCGATTGACCAACGCGCATATGACGATCGATGCGGCGATCGCCGGATACGGCGTGGCGCTCGGCGATACCGTGCTCGCCGCCGCCGATTTGCAGAACGGGCGGCTCGTGCGGCCCTTCAAGTCGACGATACCGGCCCCGAGGCCCTACCAGCTCGTCATTCCCGATCAACCGAAATCGGCCAAGGTAATCGCATTCCGCAACTGGCTGATGCACGAGGTCGGCCGCTATCCGCACCGATAGATCGCCGTCATCGCCAACTCGGTCAATTTTCCCGTGACGTGCGAACCGACCCTGCGGCGCGACGCATAATGGCAGGCTCGACAACCGAGCGCGATTCTACGCGCCGATGAACCGGCGCCAGTCGCTCTTCGGCGTCAATCCGAGAATTCTTTCCGCGCGTGAGATATCGTAGATCGAGGCGTGCGGATCGCGTTCGTAGAGCAGCCGGTTGCGGATCTCGGGCAGCCGGCCGAATTTTTTTTCGACGAGGGTCAAGGTCGGTTCCGGCCCGTACATGTCGCGCGCGCCGATGAAGAAACAGTCATAAGCCGGCCCGTCATAGTCGAGCGCGAGGCGGATCGCTTCGGCAACGTCGCTGCCTTCGACATAGAGCCAGAACCAGGGATCGTGGCCCTCTTGCCGCCGCGAGCGCATCAAGCCTTCCATGCCCGGCACATAGACGCTGGTCGGGCGCAGCGCGACGATCTGCATGTCGCCGCGGCGCACGAACGCGCGGGCGAGTTCCTCGACGACCAGCTTGCTGACGCCATACCCGTCGACCGGCAAGAGCGGGTGCAGTTCGTCGATCGGTAAGTATTCAGGGCAGATGGGCGGCGCGTCGGACAGGTTCATCAGGCCGACGGCGCTTTCGCTCGAGAGCAGAACAACTTTTCGGATGCCGGCTTCCCGCGCCGCCTGCAGCACGTTCCAGGTGCCCGCGGTGTTCAGCGCGAAGATCTCGTCCTGATGCGGATGGATCTGCAAGGCAGCGAGATGGACGACCGCGCTGCAGCCTTTGAATGCCTGGCGCAACGTGTCGATCTTCATCACGTCGGCCTGGCGATGTTCCGCACTGTCGCCCGGCGCGACAGAGGGGGGCGCGATGTCGAGCAGCCGCAACGCACGGGTCGGCGCGAGCAAGCAGCTGGTCTCCCGCCCGATCATCCCATACGCCCCGGTTATCGCAACGGCGCCATCCCGCATCGAACGATCCCCTCTCAAGAACCCACTTGCGCTCGCCGCGGGCGCTCCACGGCAATGGCGATCCGAGACTAGCGGCAAAGATAGGGCGCCGATACGCGCGAGCTCTATCCCGGGCTGGCATCCGTGCCCAAGCTCGGGCAATCTCGCGGCACCATGACGCTCGCAATCAACCCCAATCTCGGCCGCGTGGTCGAGCCGCCGATCGCCGAAGCCTATGGCTGGGTCGACGGCCGCAGCTTTCCCGATGCGAAGCCGCTGATCGATGTCTGCCAGGCGGTGCCCGGCTATCCGCCGCCCGAGGCGCTGACCGATCATCTGGCGCAGGTCGTGAAGCAGCCCGCGACCGCGCGCTACACCGACATCGAAGGCATCGAGCCGCTGCGCGCAGCCCTCGCGCGCGATGTCGCTTCTGCCTATGGCGGCCCGGTCGCGCCCGACCAGGTGCTGATCGCGGCCGGTTGCAACCAGGCCTTCTGCCTGTCGCTGCTCGCGCTCGCGAAGCCGGGCGACGAGGTCATCCTGCCGTTGCCCTGGTACTTCAACAACAAGATGTGGCTCGACATGCAAGGCGTCACGGCGGTGCCGCTGCCGTTCCGGCCCGAGCAGGGCGGCGTGCCCGATGTCGCCGATGCCGCCGCCGCGATCACCGACAAAACGCGCGCGATCGTGCTGATCTCGCCGAATAACCCGACCGGCGCGCTCTACCCGGCCGAAACGATCCGCGCCTTCTTCGATCTGGTGCGCGAACGCAACATCGCTTTGGTCATCGACGAAACCTATCGCGACTTTCTCGGCCGCGAAGGGCGTTCGCACGATCTGTTCCACGATGCGAACTGGCCCGAGGCGCTGGTGCATCTCTACAGTTTCTCGAAGGTCTTTTGCCTCACGGGCTATCGGGTCGGCGCCGTCGTCGCCCAGCGTGCGCTGATTGCACAGATCGCCAAGGCGATGGATACGGTCGCGATCTGCGCGCCGCGCATCGGCCAGGAGGCGGCGCTCTGGGGTTTGCAGCATCTCGGCGAGTGGCGCATCGGCAACCGCATGATGATGCGCGCGCGGCTCGAAGCGTTCGAGACCGCGATGCGGCGCAACGACAACGGCTATCGCATCGTCTCGGCCGGCGCCTATTTCGCCTATGTCGCGCATCCCTTCGAGGGTCGACCGGCGGCCGCCGTCGCGCGCCGCCTTGCCGACGAACAGAATTTGCTCGCGTTGCCCGGTTCGATGTTCGGTGCGGGCCAAGAATCGTATCTGCGCTTCGCCTTCGCGAATGTCGCCGCCGAGATCATGCCGGCGATCGCCGAGCGCCTCGCCGCGGACACCGCGCGGGGATAGAGGCACGGCGCGAAGATCGCTCGAGTGCCATCGTCCGCGATATGCATCATTCTGATCTGCATCACTTCGAATTTGTCATCGCCGGGCTT
>JBBDWW010000110.1:4625-6856 GCA_040902645.1 Dongiaceae bacterium
ATCCACTGTGCCGTGCCACCAGGCCACAGATCACTAAAATCGGATCGCTCTTTTCCATGAATCGCCGGGTCAAGCGCGGCGATGACGAATCAAGAAAAATTCCGAGAGTGGGGTCGAGGTCGACAAGCCGCGCCCCGACCCGCGCCCGTCGCAACGCAGCCATGCGGACTGCGGCTTGGTCGGGCGCAGGTTAATTCTCTAGAGTCACGCCCGCTCGGAAAGCCTGACAACGAAGATCCGCTTCCTCATCCTGAGCCTCCTGAGCTTGTCGAACGGCGAAGGATGAGGCCCTCATGGTTCGACGGGCTCACCATGAGGGCGTAGCGAGAGCGCGTGAAACGCCCGCTGTTGTCCCGAGGACGGAGAATCCATCGCCCGTGCCCATACCGTTGATCTATTTCGTTACCGTCGTGATCTGGGGTTGCTCCTGGTATGCGATGTATTTCCAGGTGGGCGTGGTGCCGGTCGAACAATCGATCGCCTATCGATTCCTGTCGGCCGGCGCGCTGTTGCTGCTCTTCTGCCTCGCGACCAGGCGCCGTCTGAAATTTCCGGCGCGCGATCATCTGGCTTTCGCGGCGCAGGGCATCCTCCTTTTTGCGACGAACTATCTGCTGTTCTATTACGCACTGCCGTTTCTGCCGACGGGAATCCTCGCGGTCTGCTTCTCGACGATCCTGGTGATGAACATCTTCAACGGCATGCTGCTGTTCGGTCACCGCTCCGAGCGGGCGGTCGGCATCGGGGCCGTGTTCGGTCTTGCTGGAATCGGGCTCCTGTTCCTGCCGGAGTTCGATCGCATCGAAGCCGGTCATGGCGCGCTGATCGGACTCGGCCTTTCGCTCGCCGCCACCTATTCCGCGTCGCTCGGCAATATGGTGAGCGTGCGACACAAGACGTCTTCCGTACCGGTCTTCTCGTCGAACGCCTGGGGCATGGTCTATGGCGGGCTCGCCACGCTGGTCTACGCCCTGATCGTGGCGCCGGATTTCACGTTCGATCCGCGAGCGCCCTATGTTCTCTCGCTCGCCTATCTCTCGGTTCTGGCGTCGGTCGTCGCCTTCACCAGTTATCTGACGCTGGTGCAGCGAATCGGCGCCGACAGGGCGGCCTATGCGACCGTGCTCTTTCCGGTGATCGCGCTGGCGCTGTCGACGTTTTTTGAAGATTATCGCTGGACCTGGCCGGCGGTGGTCGGCGTGCTGTTGGTTATCATCGGCAATATCATCGTGCTGCGCCGACCGAAATCCGTGCCCGCCGCCGGGCTCGCGCGACCCTGAGTTCCCCCCGTTTCAATCGCGGCCCGCATCGAATTCCATCGTCATCGCCGGGCTTGGACGATTTGCAGACGCTTCCCTAGAATGCGGCCCGGGCGAAGGCCGCCCCACAGGTAGACCCGTGCCCACATCGTTTCTCTACGTCGTCACCGTCCTGATCTGGGGTTGTTCCTGGTATCCGATGCTGTTCCAGCTCGGTGTCGTGCCGGTTGAACAGTCGATCGCCTATCGCTTTCCATTGTCTGGCGGACTGATGCTGCTCTTCTGCCTTGCGAGCGGACGGCGGCTGAAATTTACCGCGCGCGATCACCTCACCTTCGCGGCGCAGGGGCTTGCGCTGTTCTCGGCCTGCTATCTGCTGTTCTTTTACGCGCTGCCTTATCTCGCGAGCGGGGTCCTTTCCGTCTGCTTCTCCACAATCCTCGTGATGAACATCGTCAACGGCATGATCTTCTTCGGCCACCGCTCCGACCGGACGGTCGGCATCGGCGCCGCATTCGGGCTTGCCGGCATCGCGCTTTTGTTCTGGCCCGAGATCGCCGGCCTCGAGGCAGGTCACGGCGCGCTGATCGGGCTCGGCCTTGCGCTCGCCGCGACCTACTGCGCCTCGCTCGGCAACATGGTGAGCGTGCATCACAAAGCGGCTTCGTTGCCGGTGACTTCGTCGACCGCCTGGGCCATGAGCTATGGCGCCGTCTTCACCGTCATCTTTGCGCTCATCGTGTCGCCCGACTTCACCTTCGACGCGCGCTTTCCCTATGTCGCATCGCTGCTGTTCCTGGCGCTGTTCGCAACGATCATCACCTTCACCGCCTATCTCGCGCTTGTGCAGCGGATCGGCGCCGATCGCACCGCCTATGCGACCGTCCTCGCCCCGGTGATTGCGCTGGCACTCTCGACGCTTTTCGAGGATTACCGCTGGAGCTGGGCGGAGATCGCCGGCGTGCTGCTGGT
>JBBDWW010000111.1:0-6837 GCA_040902645.1 Dongiaceae bacterium
CCGTCTCGCGCGCGCCGAACGCGACGGCGAACCCAGTCTGTTCGGCCAGCTTTCCGGCGACGGCACCGCGGTCAAAACGCAGCGCCGGCAGATCCGGCCGCGCTCGGCCGGCCAGGCGCGCTATGTCGAGGCGCTGCGCGAGGCCGATCTGGTGCTGGCGGTCGGCCCGGCGGGCACTGGCAAGACCTATCTGGCCGTTGCGATCGCGGTTGCCATGCTGAGCGCCGGCAATGTTGATCGCATCGTGCTGTCGCGCCCTGCCGTCGAGGCGGGCGAACGGCTCGGCTTCCTGCCCGGCGATCTGCGCGAGAAGATCGATCCCTATCTGCGGCCGCTTTACGACGCGCTCTACGACATGATGCCGGCCGAGCAGGTGATCAAACGGATCTCGTCCGGCGAAATCGAGATTGCGCCGCTAGCCTTCATGCGCGGCCGCACGCTCTCGAACAGTTTCGTCATTCTCGACGAGGCGCAGAACACGACGCCGGTACAGATGAAGATGTTTCTCACGCGGCTTGGCGAAAACTCGCGCATGGCGGTGACCGGCGATCTCTCGCAGGTCGATCTGCCGACCGGCGCGCGCTCCGGGCTTGCCGAGGCGCTCACCGTGCTCGAGGGCGTCGAGGGCGTCGGCATCCTGCGCTTCACCGATGCCGACGTGGTGCGCCATCCGCTGGTGACGCGGATCGTACGCGCCTATGACCGCCATACCGGCGACCGCTCGAACGAGGGTCCGAACGCCGGTCCGGCCGATCGCGGCGACAGCGGCACGGGGCGCTGACGAGGATGGTCCGCCACCGAATCGTGGTGCTGAGCGAAACTCCGGAATGGCGCCGCCTGCTGCCCGGTGTGACTGCTCTGGTGCGCCGCGCCGCGAAGGCGGCTTTGGCCGTCGCGGGACCGACCCAGCCGGCCGAACTCGATATCGTGCTGGTCGACGATGCGCGGCAGCGCGAACTCAATCGCGACTGGCGCGGCCAGGACAAGCCGACCAACGTGCTCTCGTTTCCCTGCGCGAGCGATCTGCCGGCCGCGATGAAAAGCGCATCGAAAGCCGCATCCGGGATACCGCTCCTGCTTGGCGACGTGGTGCTGGCCGCCGGCACGATCGCGGCCGAAGCCGAGGCGCAGGGCAAACTACTGGCCGATCATGTCAGCCATCTGGTGATCCACGGCGTGCTGCATCTGCTCGGCTACGATCATGACGACGGGCGCAGCGCCCGCCGCATGGAAGGTCTCGAAGTGACCTTGCTTGAGACGCTCGGCATCGCCGATCCCTATCGGCAGATTTCGGCGCCGGCTCGGCGCAAGGCTGCGCGCAAATCGGCGACCCCACGTCCGGCTTCGCGCCGCCCGGCCACACGGCGATCGGCGTCGCGGCGCGACAGCGCGCGGGCGGTGGCACGATGAGCGAGGGTGGATCTGGCGGCGGCCGACCGTCGCGCAACGGGGGCGGTAACGGCAGCGCGAATCCTCTGCAGGCGTTACGCAACCTGTTTGGGCGGCGGCGGCGCGGCGGCGACGAGGCGCTGCGCGATGCGATCGAAGAGCTCATCGAGGACGAGCCCGCGCCGGAAAACACCGGCGATTTCGTGCGCCGCGACGAGCGGCATCTCATTCTCAATGTGCTCAAGCTGCGCGAGCGCACGGCGGTCGACGTCATGGTGCCGCGCGCCGACATCGTGGCGGCTCCGCTCGATCTGCCGCTCGAGGCGCTGGTGCGGTTGATGCTCGAATCGGGCCATTCGCGCGTGCCGGTCTTCCGCGAAACGCTCGACGATGTGATCGGTTTCGTCCATATCCGCGACGTACTGGCCTGCAGCGCCGGCGAACGCACCTACGATCTGCGCGAACTGTGCCGCACGATCCTGTTCGTCGCGCCCTCGATGCCGGCACTCGATCTGCTGCTCGATATGCAGTTGAAGCGCCAGCATATCGCGCTGGTGATCGACGAGTTCGGCGGCATCGACGGGCTGGTGACGCTCGAGGACGTGGTCGAGGAGATCGTCGGCGATATCGCTGACGAATACGATATCGAGGAAGGGCCGAAACTGATCCGGCGGCCCGACGGCACGCTGATCGCCGATGCGCGTGCGACGATCGAGGAGTTCGAACAGGAAGTCGGCCCGGTGCTGACCGACGCCGAGCGGGAAGAAGATATCGATACGATCGGCGGTTTCGTCTTTTCGCTGATCGGCCGCGTACCGGCGCGCGGCGAGCTGGTCACCCACGAAACGACCGGCATTGCCTTCGAGGTGATCGACGCCGATCCGCGTCGCATCAAACGGCTGCGCGTCCGCAATTTGCCGGCGCGCACGACAAGCGACAGTGCCCAAGGCTAATCCAGCGCGCCATCAAACGCTGACCGGTCTGCCCGCGCGCCTCGCCGGGCTCACCGGTGGGCGTCGCGTCTTGCTGCTGCTGTTGCTCGGGACCGGCGCCGCGCTCGCGTTGCCGCCCTTCCATGTGCTGCCGCTGCTGATCGTCGCCTTCGTGCCTTTGTTCTGGATGATCGAAGCGACAGCGCGTCTCCGCGGTGCCTTCTGGACCGGTTTCTGGTTCGCGCTCGGCCATTTCACCTTCGGCCTTTATTGGATCGCGCATTCGATGCTGCTCGATCCGCTGCGCTTCGGCTGGATGATTCCCTTCGCGGTCTGCGGTCTCGCGGCTTTGCTCGGTCTCTTCGTCGGCGCGGCGGCGGCAGTTGCGCGGAGCTGGCCCTGGCCCGGCGCATCGCGCGCGATTCTATTCGCCATTGCCTGGGTCATTGCCGAATGGGGACGCAGTTGGGTGATGGGCGGCTTTCCGTGGAATCTGATCGGCTATTCCTGGACCGCGGTCGACGTGATGATGCAGCCCGCCGCCCTCGTCGGCGCATACGGGCTCGGGTTCATCACCGTGCTGGCGGCGACCATGCCGGCGACGATCGCGACCGGCGATGCACGCGTCCCATTCGTTCGGCGCCTCCGCCCGACGCTGCTCGCATGGGCGCTGCTCGCGCTTGCCGGTGGTTTCGGAATCTGGCGGCTCGCCGATGCCGAGATGGTCATGGTGCCGGATGTCACCCTGCGCATCGTGCAGCCGGGCATTCCCCAGACGCTCAAGAACGATCCCGCCGCGCGACAGGCGAACTTCGAACGCCACCGCACCCTGACGCTTGAAACACCGGGCTTCGACCGCATCACCCATGTACTCTGGCCGGAAGCGAGTGTGCCCTATCTGATCGAGCGCGAGCCCGAGATGGGTGCTTTTCTCGCGCCGGCCGTGCCGCCCGGGGGTTATCTGCTGACGGGTGCCGTGCGCGGCGAACCCGATAGCGGCCCGCTCGAGCGCATCTATAACGGCCTCTCCGCAATCGACCCGAACGGGGTCCGCGTCGCGACCGGCGATAAATTTCATCTCGTCCCGTTCGGCGAGTACGTGCCGCTGCGCGAATGGTTTCCGTTCATTTCAAAAGTGACGCCCGGCAGTCTCGATTTCACCCCGGGTCCGGGACCGGTCACGGTGCATCTGCCGGGGCTGCCCGCCTTCTCGCCCCTAATTTGTTACGAGGTAATTTTTGCCGGGGATGTGGTCGACGATACCGACCGTCCCGCCTGGCTGCTGAACCTTACCAATGACGGCTGGTTCGGCATCTCGACCGGCCCCCACCAGCATTTCGCCGCCGCCCGGTTTCGCGCGGTCGAAGAGGGTTTGCCGTTGCTTCGCGTGGCGAATACCGGCATTTCGGGCGTGGTCGACCCGTGGGGCCGTGTCGTCCTGCGGACGGCGCTGGGCGAAGAGGCGGTTATCGATACGGGTCTGCCGGCCGCCTTGCCGCCGACCCCCTACGCGCGCTGGGCGAACCTCGCGCCGGCCCTGCTATTGCTGGCGGCACTCGCCGCCGGCATCTTTGCGGCGCGGCGTCGCTAGTAGCCATTGTTTGCATATTATATTTTGTCTACAATACTCCTTGTGGCGCTGGTCTGGCTGCCCACATCCAGGCGTTGTAGAAGGCGAGCTCAGTAGTCTATCAGGATTGTGACCAATCAATCTGGTCCAATCAAAAATATGGCCCAAATATGGGCCAGTGGTCCAATCGAAGAGTGGGAGACGACGAACGATGCGACGTCCGCGTAAGTCATCCGGACGGATGGCAAGCCTTGGTTACCCCAATCCCGTCGATGTTCATGTCGGTAATCGCATGCGCCAGCGTCGGACCCTGCTCGGCATGAGCCAGGAAAAGCTCGGCGAGGCGCTCGGTCTCACCTTTCAGCAGGTGCAGAAATACGAGCGCGGCATGAACCGGGTCAGCGCCAGCCGTTTGTTTGATCTTTCCCGCGTGCTCGATGTGCCGATCGCCTATTTCTTCGAGGAGATGCCGGCGGGGGTGGCCTCGAAATCGCCGAGCCGCCTGCAGGGTAAACTGGCCGAGCCAAAGCCCGAGCCGATGGAACGCGATCCGATGATGAAGCGCGAAACGCTCGAACTGGTTCGCGCCTATTACCGCATCCCGGAGCCTTCGGTGCGCAAGCGGCTGTTCGAGTTGACCAAGTCGCTCGGCCGCACGGTCCGCACCCGAAAACGCCGCACCACGAAAAGCTGAGTTTCGCGCGGGCCAGCGCGAATCTGGGCCGGCGCGAACGAGTTTGCGTGCAGCGCGCGGCTGCGGCGGTACGCACCCTTGACCTCGCACCACTGCTTTTCCATGATCCGGCGCCTTTCGGGGCCGCGTCGGGCTGCCGCCCGTTCCGGCTGCCTGATCCGCATTTCATCCGGGCAAACGTGCAGACGACCAGGGGAATATCCGTGCCACAGGGCAGTTATCTCTTTACCAGCGAATCGGTGTCCGAAGGACATCCCGACAAAGTGTGCGATCGCATTTCCGATGCTATTCTCGATGCCTTCCTGACGCACGACCCGCACGCGCGTGTCGCCTGCGAGACTTTGTGCACCACCAACCGGGTCGTCATCGCGGGCGAAGTGCGCGGTCCCGAACCGTTGGTCGGCCGCGACGGCGAGATCGACCGCGAGCGCATTACCGAGATCGTGCGCGCCTGCATCAAGGATATCGGTTACGCACAGCGGGGCTTCCACTGGAAGCATGCGAAGGTCGACGTCTATCTGCATGCGCAATCCTCCGACATTGCCCAGGGTGTCGATGCGGCCGGCAACAAGGACGAGGGCGCGGGCGACCAGGGGATCATGTTCGGCTTCGCCTGTCGCGAGACCGAACATCTGATGCCGGCGCCAATTTATTTCGCGCATTCGATCCTGCGCTCGCTCGCCGAAGCGCGGCATTCGGGCGCCGAACCCGGTCTTGGTCCCGACGCGAAAAGCCAGGTGACACTGGTCTACGAGAACGAGCGGCCGGTGCGCGCGGCTTCGGTCGTCGTCTCGACGCAGCATGTCGAGAATCTCAGCCAGGACGAGGTGCGCGATATCGTGCGTCCACATGTGTTGAATGTGCTGCCGGACGGCTGGATGTGCCCCGAGGACGAGTTCTACGTGAACCCGACCGGCCGCTTCGTCGTCGGCGGGCCTGATGGCGATGCCGGCCTTACCGGCCGCAAGATTATCGTCGATACCTATGGCGGTGCTGCACCGCATGGCGGCGGTGCGTTCTCGGGCAAGGACCCCACCAAGGTCGATCGTTCGGCCGCCTATGCCGCGCGCTATCTCGCGAAGAACATCGTCGCCGCCGGCGTCGCCGATCGCTGCACCATTCAGCTCTCTTATGCGATCGGCGTGTCGAAGCCGCTGTCGGTCTATGTGAACACGCATGGCACCGGCACGGTCGCCGAATCGAAACTCTCGCAGGTGCTGCGGACCGTGATGGATCTCTCGCCGCGCGGCATTCGCGAGCATCTATCGCTGAGCCGCCCGATCTATGCGCGCACGGCGGCCTACGGTCATTTCGGTCGCGTGCCGGAAGCCGATGGCGGGTTCTCATGGGAACGGCTCGATCTCGTCGACGTGATCCGCGCGGCGGTCGCCTGAATCGCGGGGCGAACTCGCTGCCGCCTTCTGGCCCAGAGGAACGGATTCGGCTTTACGGCCGGCGGCGCGGCCGGCGGCTTCGGGCGGGGCAGGCGGAACGCTATGATCGTCTGCTGCCGCTGCTCACCATCGCTGCACCGGAATCCGGGGCCGCGCTCGACCCGCATCGGCTCTTCCCGACGGCAAAAAAAGAAATCTGGCTCGAGATCGGATTCGGCGCCGGCGAGCATCTCGCCGCCCAAGCCGCCTCCAATCCCGAGACCGGTTTTATCGGCTGCGAGGTGTTCGAGAATGGCATCGCGATCCTGCTGCGCTCGATCGATGGCGGCGGACTCGAGAACGTGCGGATCTGGCCGGCCGATGCCCGCCTTATCCTGCCGTCATTGCCGCCCGCCAGCATTAGCCGGCTATTCCTGCTGTTCCCCGATCCCTGGCCGAAAATCCGACATGCCGAGCGGCGATTCGTCTGCCCGGCCAATCTGGACCTGCTGGCCCGGCTTCTGGCCGACGGGGCGGAGCTTCGGATCGCCAGCGACGATCAAGGCTATATCGCCTGGACCCTGATGCAGATGCGGGCCCGGGCCGAGTTCGAATGGCTGGCCCGGCGGCCGGCGGATTGGCAAACCCGGCCGGCCGACTGGCCGGAAACGAGGTATGAGGCGAAGGCCCTTGTCGCCGGGCGCCGGCCGGCCTATCTGCGCTATCGCCGCCGGCCCCGAATAATGACGCCATAAGTGCCGGAAAGTTCTTGCGGCCAACCTGAAAATCCCTATATTTCCGCCATTCATAGCCTCTGCTCGACGGAGGCCAATAAAAAGGTGGGCCAAACGCCCGCCTTTTTTGTTGACCCCGCGCCGG
>JBBDWW010000112.1:0-6826 GCA_040902645.1 Dongiaceae bacterium
AAAAAAGGGCCGGGCGTTGCCGCCCGGCCCAAAAGAAGTCCGACAGTCGTTCGTTGACTGGCTCGCTTACGCGGCCTTCTGATCGATGACGCGCTGCTTGCCGGCGCCCGTATCGGCAGCGATCTTGATCTGCCGCGGCTTCATCGCTTCCGGCACTTCGCGCACCAGGTCGACATGCAGAAGCCCGTTTTCGAGGCTCGCGCCGTTGACCCGGATATGCTCGGCCAGTTCGAAGCGGCGCTCGAAGGCGCGCCCGGCAATACCGCGATGCAGGAACTTCGGCTCGTCAACGCCTTCCTCGCGCTCGACCTTGCCCGCGATCACCAGCGAATTGTCCTGCGCCGTGATCGTGAGGTCGCTCTCGCCGAAGCCGGCCACCGCCATGGTGATCCGGTAGGCATTCTCGCCCAGTTTTTCGATGTTGTAGGGCGGGTAAGCCGGCGCATCGCTCATGCGCTGGGTCGCTTCCATGAGATCGCGCATGCGATCAAAGCCAATCGAAGAACGGAAAAGGGGTGTGAGATCAAAACCACGCATCGTTCATATCCTCCTGTGAGCAACATGATCCGGTCGGGCTCTGTTGCGCGATCTGCGCTGCGAGACTCCCGGAGCCGGGTTAGGCGTCGAAACCCCGTTCGGGCGTTCCGACGAGAGGCGATTTAGGGCCGCGCCGCCCGGATTCAAGACTTGCTGCGGCAGGACGCCGCGGCCCCACCCGTATTTTTCACCGGATTTTTCGCAGGGATTTTTGGCGCCGATTGCGCGCAGCGGGCGAGTCGCACTGCCGAACATGCAAGCATTGCGAGTCGCGCCGGCCATTCGTCGCCGAACCACCCCCTCGTCGTTTTCGCTTGCGCCCGGAATCCGATTGAGATTCAAAGGAAATCGGTGCGAATCGGGGATGGGGGAAAAGGCGGTCCGAAGCCGCCTTCTAGATGTTCCGCCGGATCGCATCCTGGGCCGGGTCGAAACCCGGCCGAACGGAGGGGGATCCAATGGCGCGAACCAGCGGACCGGCCAGCGTGACCAGTCTCACGCGCACCCGGGAGGAGGCGCTCGCGCTCCTAGACGAGGTGCGTCGCTATCTCGAACAATGTCGCAAGGGATCGGAAACGCCGATGCCCGCCGCGCTCCGGCTGGTGGCAGCCTGCGAGACCATGCGACTGACCGCAAGGCTGACCCAGATCGTCGCCTGGCTGACGGTCCGCCGCGCGGCGCAGGAGGGCGGGCTCGGCCCCGACAGCGAAGCGGCGGCCCTGCGGCTCGGCGCACGCGACGTCTGCGGTGCCACCACGCCTTCGCCCCTGGTGCTGACCGCTTCGCTGCACGATCTGCTCGATCGGAGCAGCCGGCTCTATCAGCGCGTGGCGCGGCTCGACGATCTGCTCGGCGAGGCGCCGGGACGGGCGTGATCGTCGCCGCGTCGGGCCAGGTCGGATTCCGTTACCGTGACGAAAAACGCCGCCGGTGATGCCGGCGGCGTTGGACGATCCTGTGCGATCGGAATCTAGTTCTTGAGGCCGAGATTCTTGAAGCGCTTGTTGAACTTCGCGAGCTGGCCGCCGCTGTCCACGAGACGGTGCACGCCGGTCCAGGCCGGGTGCGATTTCGGGTCGATGTCGAGGCGCAGCGTGTCGCCCGGCTTCCCGTAGGTGGAGCGGGTCGTGAACGTGCTGCCGTCGGTCATGACGACGTTGATCTCGTGATAATCGGGATGAATGTCTTTTTTCATGGTCAGGCTCTGGGGCAAGGAACTCTGGTTTTCGGCGCCGCCGGGAAGGCCGGGTTTATATCCAAGGGGGGCCCCCGAGGCAAGGGCACGGCAGGTCCGGGGGCGAGTCCAAGGCAGGTCCGGGCACCCGGGACGGCTTTCCGCCGCGCGCCTTGCCTCGCCGCCCCCCGGCCGTTAGGGATAGCCTGTCCCAAGCAAGCCGCAAAGCCAGCCGGGGCCTTGAACCGTGCGGCCATGCGGCACCGGACGTCCCGAATATCCGCGGACAGGACGATGGACGACAGCAGTTTCGAAAAACTGGCGGGCCGCACGATCGACCGGCTGTTCGAGGCGCTCGACGAAGCGATCGGCGATAGCGCCGAAATCGACATAGAGGGCGGCATCCTGACGATCGAGCCGGCAAGCGGCGGTCAGTATGTGATCAACCGGCACGGGCCGAACCGCCAGATCTGGCTGTCCTCGCCGAAATCCGGCGCCTGGCATTTCGAGCGCAAGAATGACGCCTGGGTTTCGACCCGCGGCAGCGAGCGGCTCGATCAGCTGCTCGCTGCCGAATTCGGCATCGCGCTTCAGCTCGACTGACCGTCGTGCCGAAACCCGTCGCCCGGACCGCTCGCGCATGAGACAGCCGCTTGCCGTTCTCGCACCCGACCGAGCCGCGACCCGCGATCTCGGGCAACTCCGTTTGCTGCTGCATTTTCTCAAACCCTATCGGCGCCAGCTTGCCGGTGCGCTGCTCGCCCTCACCATTGCGGCCGTCACCGTGCTGGCGCTCGGGCAGGGTCTGCGCGATCTGGTCGATCACGGTTTCGCCGCCGGCAATCCGCGCGAACTCGACCGCGCCGTCATCGTGCTGTTCGGCGTCACGGTCCTGCTCGCGGTCTCGACCTTCGCGCGTTATTACCTGGTGACCTGGGTCGGCGAGCGCGTGGTCAACGATCTGCGCCGCGCGGTGTTCGATCGCGTGATCCGTCTGTCGCCGGCCTTCTTCGAGATGACCCGCACCGGCGAGGTGCTGTCGCGGCTCACCACCGACACGACCTTGCTGCAGCTCGTCGTCGGCTCGTCGGTCTCGGTCGCGCTGCGCAATGCACTGCTGCTGATCGGCGGCACCATCATGCTGCTGGTGACGAGCTGGAAGCTGACCGTGCTGGTCTTCCTCGTGGTGCCGCTGGTGCTGTTGCCGATCCTCACCTACGGGCGGCGGGTGCGGCGGCTCTCGCGCGAATCGCAGGACCGGGTCGCCGATGTCAGCGTCGAGGCCGAAGAGGTCTTGCGCGAGATCCGGACCGTGCAGGCCTTCAACCATGAAGGCGAAGACCGAAGGCGCTTTGCCGGCCGGCTCGAGGCAGCACTCGGCGCCGCGATCGAACGCACGCGGGCGCGGGCGATGCTGACGGCGATCGTCATCCTGCTGGTCTTCGGGTCGATCTCGGCGGTGCTCTGGATCGGTGGTCATGACGTGCTCGCCGGCCGAATCAGCCCGGGCGATCTCTCGGCCTTCGTCTTCTACGCGATCGTGGTCGCCGGTTCGGTCGGCGCGATCAGCGAGGTCTATAGCGACCTGCAACGGGCGGCGGGTGCGATGGAGCGGCTGATGGAGTTGCTCAAGACCGAGCCGCAGATCCAGGCGCCGGCGCAGCCGGTTGCGTTACCCGTGCCGGCGCGCGGCGAGATCGGTTTCGAGAATGTCACCTTCCGCTATCCGACGCGGCCGGACCGCGCGGCGCTCGATGCGATCGATCTTGCCGTCGCACCGGGCGAGCGGGTCGCCCTCGTCGGACCCTCCGGTGCCGGCAAGACGACGATCTTTCAGTTGCTGCTGCGCTTCTACGATCCCGATTCAGGCCGGATCCGGCTCGACGGTATTGACATAAAGGAGACCGATCCGGCGGCGCTGCGCGCGCGGATCGGCTTCGTCGCGCAGGAACCGGCGATCTTCGCCGCGAACGTCGCCGAAAACATCCGCTATGGGCGGCCCGATGCAAAGGACCACGAGATCGCAGCGGCGGCCAAAGCGGCGCATGCGACGGAGTTCATCGAGCGGCTGCCGCAGGGCTTCGAGACCGAGCTTGGCGAGCGCGGCGTTCGGCTCTCCGGCGGCCAGCGCCAGCGTATCGCGATCGCGCGGGCGATTCTACGCAATCCGGCCGTCCTGCTGCTCGACGAGGCGACCAGCGCGCTCGATGCCGAAAGCGAACGGGCGGTGCAGCAGGCGCTGGACGAGCTGATGCAGGGCCGTACCACGCTGGTGATCGCGCACCGCCTCGCGACCGTGCTCAAGGCCGACCGCATCGCGGTGCTGGATCACGGCCGTATCGTGGCTACGGGCACACATGAGGCGCTGATGCGCGAGCAGGGGCTATACCGGCGGCTCGCCGAGCTGCAGTTCGACCGGCCGTTCGAGGCCGTTTCCGCCTGATTCCCGCCGGGCGATCGCTGCTACGGATTCCGCAATAACCCTGCGCAATCGCCATATAAGCGCAATTCATTTGCCGTTCGCGGGGGAAAGCCCGACTCTCGCGCCGACGATCGCCGCGGCAAGCCAGGCTCGGCGATCTGGGGAAACGGGAGAACGACATGCTCGAATCGCTGAAACGCATCCGCAACGGCAAGCCGGTCAAGCACACATTCTCGGATGCGGAATACAAATCGCGCTATACGCGGCTGCGCAAGCTGATGGCCGATCGCGCGATCGACACTGCCTTGTTCACCTCGTATCACAACATCAACTATTTCACCGATTTCCTGTATTGCTCGTTCGGCCGGCCCTTCGGCTGCGTCGTGACGCAGGACAAGGTGACGACGGTCAGCGCCAATATCGACGCCGGCCAGCCCTGGCGGCGCACCGTCGGCGACGACAATCTCGTCTACACCGACTGGCAGCGCGACAATTACATTCGGGCTCTACAGGAGCTGATCCCGAACAAGGGTCGGCTCGGCATCGAGTTCGATCACATGACCCTCGACACGCGGCGGAAGGTCGAGGCGGCGCTGCCGCTGGTCGAACTGGTCGATATCAGCCGCGGCACCATGGGCCTGCGCATGGTCAAATCCGACGAGGAAATCGTGATCATCCGCCATGGCGCGCGGATTGCCGATATCGGCGGCGCCGCCTGCGTCGAGGCGATCGGCGAGGGCGTGCCGGAATATGAAGTGGCGCTGCATGCGACCCAGGCGATGGTCCGCGAGATCGGCAAGACCTTCCCGCATGGCGAGCTCATGGACACCTGGACCTGGTTCCAGTCGGGCATCAATACCGACGGCGCCCATAATCCGGTGACCGCACGGCGCATCGAGAAGGGCGACATCCAGAGCCTCAACTGTTTTCCGATGATCGCCGGCTACTACACCGCGCTCGAACGGACGCTGTTCTTCGACCATTGCAGCGACGCGCATCGCAAGCTCTGGGACCTCAACGTGAAGGTGCATCGCCGCGGCCTCGAGCTGATCCGGCCGGGCGCGCGTTGCTGCGATATCGCGAACGAGCTGAACGAGATCTACAAGGAAGCGGGCCAGTTGCAGAACCGCACGTTTGGCTACGGCCACAGCTTCGGCGTGCTGTGCCACTATTACGGCCGCGAAGCGGGGCTCGAACTGCGCGAGGACATCGAGACCGTACTCGAACCCAATATGGTGGTTTCGATGGAGCCGATGATCATGCTGCCCGAAGGGCAGCCCGGCGCCGGCGGCTATCGCGAGCACGATATCCTGGTCATCAAGAAGGACGGTACGGAGAACATCACCGGTTTCCCATTCGGGCCGGAAAAGAACATCATTCGAAAATGATCGGGCGGAAACTCGCGCAGCGTGCGGTCGCCATGGGCGAACCTGGCAGCGCCCTGTGCGGCACCGACAAGGCGGCCGGGTCGGGCGCCCGCGATTGGCTATCCAAATCCGACCATTACCGCTAATAATTGGTGGCGTAACAACAAGAACGCTTAGGCTACACCGCCTCTCCGCATGGGTCGGAGCGCCCGAGGGAAACACCCCGGGCGATATCAGGCGGAATACACGGGAGGAAATGAAAAATGATTGGCGGAAGATCACCAGGACATCTCGCCGCGGCAATCTCGCGCCGTGGTCTGCTGAAGGGCAGTGCCGCAGCAACGGCCGGCATCGTGGCCGCATCGGCCATGCCAAAATCCGGCCGCGCCGAAGATGTGCTTTCGGTTCTGAGCTGGCCGGGTTACACAGATCCGGAAGTCGTCGGTCCGTTCGAGGAAGCGCACGGCGTCAAGGTCGTCGGCAAGGAATACACGGGCGGCGACCAGATGCTGGCGCTGCTGAATTCGTCGCCGCCGGGCACGTTCGATCTGGTGCTGAGCGATGCCGAGTACGTGCATATGGTGCACGAGGCGGGCCATCTCGATCCGCTCGATCCGGCCGATTATTCGATCAGCGATTTCTGGCCCGAGTTCCAGAATTTCCCCGGTCTGTGGAGCGGCGATGATATGTACGCCGTGATGACGAGCTTCGGCTATCTCGGCATGACCTACAACACCGAGCAGATGTCGCGCGACGAAATGAATTCCTACAAGATCATGTGGGATCCGAAGGTGACAGGTCGCGTCGGCATGTACGACTGGTATCTGCCGCCGATGCTCTGTCTCAGCCTCTATGACGGCAACCGCCCGCCCTACGATATCGACGCGGCGGCCTTCGAGAAGCTGAAGGGGACGTTGAACAGCCTGAAGCCGCAAGTCGTCGGCATCGGCGCGTTCGCGCAGTCCTTCTCCATGCTCTCGCAGGGTGAAGCCTGGATCATGCCGGGTACGGGTGCGTGGCTGACGCTGCTCCTCAAGAAGGACGGTGTGCCGGTCGACGATATCGTGCCGGACGAAGGCGGGCTGCAATGGAGCGAGTGCATGGGAATCGCGTCGGCCAGCGAAAAGAAAGATCTGGCCAAGCTCTTCCTGCAGTACATGGCATCGCCGGAAGGCCAGATGCGGATTGCCATCAAGCCGGCTTACTCCGGCTCGATCCCGAACAAGGCCGCCTGGACGCTGCTCAACGAACAGCATCCGGACTGGGCGGCTCTGCTGCTGCACCAGCTCGACCAGCGCAACGTCATGGACGAGTACGCCGAAGGCA
>JBBDWW010000113.1:0-793 GCA_040902645.1 Dongiaceae bacterium
GGCCCGCGCCGACGATGCCGACCTGGGTGCGGTAGTTCACAGACGGCGTAACATCCCGCAGTTCATGCTTACGGTCATTCTATCGTTCCCCTGGAAGGAATCTGCCATGCGCTCCGTCCGCTTCTCCCTGCTGGTCGGACTTCTGGCTGCGTCGCCCGCCTGGGCGCAGGACATCGATCAACTGCAAGACCTCGCGCAGGCGCAGTTCCGCCTTCTGTCCGAGGACCTCGGCGCGGCACTCAGCTACCACGCGCAGATCCCCGCGGAACCGCTCGGCATCACCGGGTTCGATATCGGCGTGGGCGTGACGGCCACCAGAATGCAGAACGCCGGCGTGCTGCAGCTCGCCACTTCGGACGACGCCGAGACGACCCTGTATGTGCCGACGATACGCGTGCACAAGGGACTGCCCGCCGGATTCGATATCGGGCTGACGTACGCGGCGATCCCGGGCAGCAACATCCGCTACACCGGCGGCGAGCTGCGCTACGCGATCCTCGAAGGCGGCACGGCATCGCCCGCGCTCGCCGTGCGCGGCAGCCTCACCCGGCTGAGCGGCGTCGACCAGCTGGCGTTCGATACGCGCGGGCTGGATATCTCCATCTCCAAGGGATTCGGGTTCCTCACGCCCTATGCGGGGATCGGGCGGGTGTGGATCGAGAGCGACCCGCGCGGCACCGGCGGACTGCAGAAGGAGGAGTTCTCGCTCACCAAAGTGTTCGTCGGCATCGGCATGAATTTCGCCGTCCTCAACCTCAACGTCCAGGCCGACAAGACGGGGGACGCCAGCTCC
>JBBDWW010000113.1:803-1084 GCA_040902645.1 Dongiaceae bacterium
CTACAGCCTGAAGCTCGGCTGGCGCTTCTAGAGGCCGAGCAGCCGCGCCGCGTTCTGCTTCAGGATCAGCGGCCGCACCTCGGGCTTGATGGGGAGCTTCGCGAATTCCGCCAGCCAGCGCTCGGGATCGATCACCGGATAGTCCGAGCCGAACAGGATCCTGTCCTTGAGCAGGGTGTTCGCGTACTGCACCAGGATCGGCGGGAAATACTTCGGCGACCAGCCGGAGAGATCGATGTAGACCTGCGGCTTGTGCGTCGCCACCGAGAGCGCCTCCTCCT
>JBBDWW010000114.1:0-6780 GCA_040902645.1 Dongiaceae bacterium
CGCGCAGGCCCACGGTCCGATTGTCGATGCCCCAGGACGCCGTCGTGCCGGCGAGCGTTTCGGATTTCATCCGCTTGTACGAATTCGCATAGGGCGCAAACAGCAGCGTGCTCGGGATCAGCGCGTCGAGCAGCCCGGCCACATAATGCTGCATCACCGGCGCCATATTGTGCGGCTGCTTCGCATCGTAGAAAATCGGGTTGCCGCTGCCGTGCTCGACCAGGCTTTGATGGATATGGCCGGAGCAGCCGGACATGTTCTCGTGGATCTTCGCCATGAAGGTCGCCGACATGCCGAGCCCGGCCGCGGCCTGCTTCACCGCCGTCTTGAACGCGATGACGTGATCGGCCATTGCCAGCGGATCGCTCGCCTTGAGCGTGATCTCGAACTGGCCCTGGCCCCATTCCGAACCGCCGCCTTCGACCGTATCGGCAAACCATTGCCGGATCTGCCGATAGAGCGGTTCGTAAAAATGCCCCTCATAGACCGAGTAGCAATGCACATCCTTCGAAACGGTCTCGACCGTCGACCAGTGGCCGAGGCGAATCTTTTCAATCGGGGTCGGTAGAATGTGGAACTCGAGTTCGAGCGCGAAACGCGCGTCGTAACCGAGCGCATTGAGTTGGGCGAGCTGATGCTTCAATTCGGAGCGCGGGCAGAACGGGCAGGGACTGTCGTCGGGCCATACCCAGTCGAACAACACCATCGCGGTGTCGGGTTCCCAGGGTGCGAGGCGCAGCGTGGAAAGATCGGGCTTGCCCTTCACATCGGGCAGACCGCCTTCGAACTGACCGGGTGCCGATTCATCCATCGGGCCGGTATTGAGAATAGTCCAGGGCATGTGGAAGCCCTTGGCCGCGGTCGCGAGGAAATAATCGGCCGTGTAGCGCTTGCCGCGCAGCGTGCCGACCTGGTCGGGGCCGCCCCCGATGACGGTTGTGATGCCGTTCTTTTCGATGAAGCTCCGGGCTTCCTTGAGATCCAACGTCGCCTCCCCCAAAGCCCGGTTGGAAAGTATGCCGGGTCTATTCCTTGCCGCGATAGATGTCGACGATCTGCGAGAGCATCGCGAGCGCTTCCTCCCGCGGGCGCTGGAACGTGTTGCGGCCGATGATCGAACCGGTGCCGCCGCCATCGCGAATGCCGCGCACCTCGTCGAGAATGCCCTTGATGTCTTTCGCAGCGCCCCCGGAGAAGACGACGATGCGCCGGCCGTTGAAGCAGGCCTGCACGACATGCTCGATGCGCTTCGCGAGCGACGAGATGTTGATCTTCTGTTTTTCGTAGACCTTCTTCGCCTCGTCCTGCTCGAGATGCGCGGTCGGCGGTTTGACCTTGATGATATGGGCACCGAGCAGCGCCGCCATGTGCGCGGCATAGGCGCAGACATCCATCGCGGTCTCGCCATCCTTCGAAAGCGTACCGCCGCGCGGATAGGACCAGATGACGACGGCGAGCCCGACCGATTTCGCCTCCTCGGCCATCTCGCGGATTTCTTCCATCATCTCGAAGGCGAATTCGGAGCCGGGATAGATGGTGAAGCCGATCGCGGCGCAACCGAGCCGCAGCGCATCGCCGACCGAGCCGGTAATGCCCTGGTTCTTTTCCTGCGCGAGGCTGTTGGCGCTGTTGACCTTGAGGATGGTCGGGATCTGTCCGGCAAACGTATCGGCGCCAGCTTCGATCATGCCGAGCGGTGCGGCGAAAGCGGAAAGCCCGGCATCGATCGCGAGCTGATAATGGTAATGCGGATCGTAGGCGGCCGGATTGGGCGCGAAGCTGCGTGCGGGACCATGTTCGAAACCCTGGTCGACGGGCAGGATCACCAGCCGTCCGGACCCGCCGAGCTTGCCCTGCATCAGGATGCGGGCGAGGTTCGCCTTGGTGCCTGGACAATCGCTTTCGTAATTCTCCAGAATTTTGCGGACGCGCGGCGTGGTCTTCATCACGATCCCCCGGAAGGTCGAAAGGCGCACAATAGACCGGCGATAGAGCCAATGCGGGGTGAATAGCGGAGGGTCGGGGTCATTTCAACTGGCCCCGCAGCCAGGCGAGATCCGCCGCGTCGACGGTTTCCGCGCTGATCTTCGCCCCTGCAAGGCTTCCGGGGAACCGCTCGGGAAGGGCCAAGGCGGGCGGGCGGCGGCGCAGCAGCAGCCGGCCGGATTGCGCCGCGATATCGGCGAGCTTGTCGAAGACGGTTTTGCGGCCGTGAAAGACCGCGCCCTCGATCCCCTGATGGAAGGCGGCCTGGACCAGATCGGGCCGGTCCGCGCAATCGATCAGGCCGATCGCATCGGCGCCGGGTGCGGCGGCACGGGCAAAGCGCATGACCGCATCGAACCAGCCGATCCCCGCATTGAGGGCCGCATCGGGAACGCTGAGCAGCGCGACCGGCCGTCCGGTCGCGGCCGCGGCGCGCAATGCGATCTCGGCCTCGCGCCGGTCGCGCAGAAGAATGACGGGCCGGTCCATACCGGCCATTCTAGCCCGGACGCGCCAGTGGGGATCAGATTCTGTCCGACCGGTCGTGATATGGCGGAATATCTTCAACCTGCGTGAACACGATGCCGCCTTTGTCACGGATCAGGGCGACCTCCCGATCCGCACCGCTCGACGGGCCGCCGACGCGAATCACGGCATCACAACGTTCGGCCAGTTTCAGGCAGATCGGCATCATGAGTTCGGAATACCGATCCTGACCCGCCACATCCACGATCGGAAGCACCAAGTTTACACCGACGACCGGAATGTGGCCCAGATTCCAAACCCTGAGCGCGACGCGGTTCAACGCGAGTAAATTCTCAGTACGTTCACCGTCGCTATCCGCGCCCGAGCGATAGGGGCCTGCGATCATTATCAACATGCGCTTTGTCATGTGATTCGATCATCGATCAACGCAACGGCCCCGCATGATCGCCGGACGCCTAGAGCTTGCCGAGCGCGACCGCCGTATCGGCCATCCGGTTCGAAAAACCCCATTCGTTGTCGTACCAGGAGAGCACGCGCACGAAGCGGCCTTCGATCACCTGCGTCTGTCCCAGATCGAAGATCGAGCTCGCCGGATTGTGGTTGAAGTCCGTGGAGACGAGCGGCTCATCGTTGATGACGAGGATGCCCTTCAACGGGCCGGCGGCGGCTTTGCGGATGGCCTCGTTCACCGCCTCGATTGACGTCGCCTTTTTCGAACGGAACTTGAAGTCGACCACCGACACGTTCGGTGTCGGCACGCGGATCGACGTGCCGTCGAGCTTACCGGCAAGTTGCGGCAGCACGAGCCCCACCGCCTTGGCTGCACCGGTCGAGGTCGGGATCATCGACAGCGCCGCGGCGCGCGCGCGATGGAGATCCTTGTGCAGCGTGTCGAGCACCGGCTGATCGCCGGTGTAGCTGTGGATCGTCGTCATGAAGCCATGTTCGATGCCGATCGCCTGGTCGAGCACGAAGGCAACCGGCGCGAGGCAGTTCGTCGTGCAGGATGCGTTCGAGACGATCGTGTGGCTCTTCTTCAGGCTCTTATGGTTGACGCCATAGACGACGGTGAGATCGGCCCCGGTCGCCGGCGCCGAAATCAGCACGCGCCTGGCACCGGCCTCGAGATGCTTCGAAGCGCCCTCGCGGCTGGTGAAAAACCCGGTGCATTCCAGCGCAATCTCGACGCCGAGTTTCTTCCACGGCAGTTTCGCCGGATCGCGTTCGGCGGTCACCGTCATCCAGCCGCGGCCCGCGTCGATCGCGTCCTTCTTGGTCTTGACCTTGCCGGCGAAATGGCCATGCACGGAATCGTGCCGCAACAGATGCGCATTGGTTTCGACCGGACCGAGATCGTTGATGGCCACGACCTCGATGTCCTTGCGGCCGCTTTCATGGATGCCCCGCAGCACCAACCGCCCGATGCGGCCGAAACCGTTGATCGCCACGCGCACTGCCATCGCTGCCTCCGTCTATCGAATGTCTGCGAACGCTCTCCACAGCGCCGGCGAATGCCGGCGCGCATCAGAGCCGCTTTTTGATCTGTTCCACTGCCGCGTCGGTGGTAATTCCAAAATGCCGGTAAAGATCGGGTGCGGGCGCCGATGCGCCGAACCCGGTCATGCCGACCGAGCCGCCCTTGGGCCCGACATAGCGTTCCCAGCCGAATGTGCCGGCGGCTTCGATCGAAACGCGCACCGGCCCGCCGAGCACGCTGTCGCGATAGGAAGCCGACTGCGCATCGAACAGCGACCAGCAGGGCATCGAAACGACCGCAGTCGCGATGCCGTCGGCCTCGAGCGTCGCGCGCGCCGCGACCGCGATTTCGACCTCGGTGCCGGTTGCGATGATCGTTGCGCGCCGCGCGGTCGACGCTTCGAGCAACACATAACCGCCGCGCGCCGACAGATTCTCGTCGCTATGCGTCGTGCGCAATGTCGGCACCGCCTGGCGGCTGAGCGCGATGATCGAGGGCGTGCCGGTGCTCTCCAGGGCGAGCTGCCAGCATTCTGCTGTCTCGATCGTATCGGCCGGGCGGAACACATGCAGGTTCGGAATCGCGCGCAACGCCGCGAGATGCTCGACGGGCTGATGCGTCGGGCCGTCTTCGCCAAGACCGATCGAATCATGCGTCATCACATAAATGACGCGCTGCCCCATCAGCGCCGAAAGCCGCAGCGAGGGCCGGCAATAATCGGTGAAGACGAGGAACGTGCCGCCATAGGGCACAAAGCCGCGATGCAGCGCGATGCCATTCATCGCCGCCGCCATGCCATGCTCGCGCACGCCGTAATAGATATAGCGCCCGGCATAATCGTCGGCGGTGACCGGTTTCATCGATTTGGTCTTGGTGTTGTTCGAGCCGGTGAGATCGGCCGAACCGCCGACCAACTCTGGCATGATCGGCACGATCGCCTCGAGAACATTCTGCGAGGATTGCCGCGTCGCGATCTTCGGTAACTCGGCACTCGCCTTGCGCTTCGCCTCGACGATCGCTTTCGCCAGCGCGCCCGGGACGGCGCCGGCGATGCGGCGATCGAACTCGCCGCGCGACTGATGGGCGGCATGACGCGTCTGCCATGCGTCGCGCTGCGCCCGGTTGCGGGCGCCGGCCTCGCGCCAGGCATCGCGGATCGGTGACGGAATCTCGAAGGGTGCCGCCGTCCAGCCAAGCTGCTCGCGCGCGCCCTTGATTTCGTCGGCGCCCAGCGGCGAGCCATGCGTGGCCGCGGTGCCTGCTTTTGTCGGCGCGCCATAGCCGATCACGGTGCGGCAGGCGAGCAGCGACGGGCGCTCGCTCGCGCGCGCATCCTCGATCGCGGCGGCGATCGCCTTGGGATCGTGCCCGTCGACGCTCGCCACGTCCCAGCCGCAGGCGGCGAAACGGGCAAGCTGGTCGTCGGAGACCGAGAGCGACGTAGGGCCATCGATCGAAATCCGGTTGTCGTCGAACAGGACGATCAGCCGGCCGAGGCGCAGATGGCCGGCGAGCGAGATCGCTTCGTGACTGATGCCTTCCATCAGGCAGCCGTCGCCGGCAATCACATAGGTGTAGTGATCGATCAGATCCTTGCCGAACTCGGCGGCGAGCATCCGTTCGGCGAGTGCCATGCCGACCGAATTGCCGAGGCCCTGACCGAGCGGTCCGGTCGTGGTTTCGATGCCCGATGCGTGACCGAACTCGGGATGGCCGGCGGTGCGGCTGCCGAGCTGACGGAAATTTCTGATCTCCTCGATCGTCATGTCCGCGTAACCGGCGAGATGCAGCAGCCCGTACAGCAGCATCGAACCGTGCCCGGCCGACAGCACAAAACGGTCGCGATCGGGCCAATCGGGTGCTGCCGGATCGAATTTGAGAAAGCGGGTCCACAAAACCGTGGCGACATCCGCCATGCCCATCGGCATGCCGGGATGACCCGATTTCGCCTGTTCGACCGCGTCCATCGCGAGTGCGCGCAGCGCATTCGCCATATCGCGGTGCGTCACCGGCGCCTCGGTTCCGTGAAGCGGGGCAGTGCGGGCAGCGTCCATCGGTGGGTCGATTTCTCGTCGAAGTCCCGGGAGTCGCGCCGGAATCGTGGCGCCGGCAGCGGACGCGGCGCACCATGCCGCCCGGCTTCCCGAGCGTCAACCGGGATTCCCCGCCTCGATGACGGATACGGGGAAGTGCGGCAATTGACGGGTTTCGGGCCCGCACCTATTCTGCCGACAATTGCGAGCGTTGCTTCAACCGGCATGTGAGGACGGGGCCTTGTCGGTGACAGATCGGATCAGCATCGAACTTGATCGTTTGACCGCGGCGGTCACCCGCCTCGAGGCGGCGATGGACGCGCATGGGCGACGCATTGGCGCGGACCAGACCGCCCTGCAGGGCGAACTGCGCGAACTGCGAACCTCGCATGCCGCGTTGCAGGCGGAAGCACGGACGGTTACCTCGCGCATCGATGCGGTCATCGGACGCCTGCGCAGCGTGGCAGAGGCCTGATCCGATGCCGATGGTGCCGCTCACCGTCAACGGACGCACCTACGAGATCGCCTGCGATCCCGGTCAGGAAGATCAGCTACGGCGGCTCGGCGGCGAACTCGCCGCGCGTGTCGATCGGCTGGTCGGTCAGGTCGGTCAGGTGGGCGATGCGCAGCTCATGCTGATGGCGGGGCTGCTGGTTGCAGACCAGCTCGAGGGACAACGCAGCGGCGGTCCGGCCGATCCGGCACGCGCGCTCGCCGATCTCGACACGATCGCAATCGCCATCGGCGACCTCGCGTCGCGGGTCGAAGCCATTGCCGGGAAGCTTGAGGCCGCCTAAC